>CAZMPV010000033.1:0-13956 GCA_964567985.1 uncultured Gemmatimonadaceae bacterium | reverse complement strand
TTCTACGGCGGCGGCGGGCTCGACTGCCGCTTCTTCCAGTACCCGATCCTCTACGCCCTGGGCGGCCTGCCGCCCGACGCGCCGCGCTGGGGCGCCGAGTACAAGCGCATGCTCGGCGAATACTTCACCCGCACCATGGACGTGGCCTGCCACAGCACCTCGCTTCCCCTGGAGACGAACACCATCTCCCTGGATCCGGAGGTCACGGATCGCTTCGGCCGCCCGGCGATTCGGGTCACCTACCGGGACCACCCCGACGACGTGGCCTGCATGCGCTTCTTCCAGGACCGGGCGAAGGAGGTCCTTGAAGGAGCCGGCGCCCGGGAGATCTGGTCCCCCGAGGTCACCGAGCAGGCCTTCGGCGCCCACCTCCTGGGCACGTGCCGCATGGGCACGGATCCCGAGGCGTCGGTCATCGACCCCGACCACCGGACCCACGACGTTCCGAACCTCTTCCTCTGCGACGGGAGCAGCCTGGTGACCGGGGGACGGGGACAGCCCACCATGACGATCCAGGCCCTGGCCTTCCGGGCCGCGGACCGGATCGGAGAGCTGGCGCGGCGCGGCGACATCTGACCGTGGGTCGGCCGATCCTGCTGCTGGCCGCGCTCCTGACGGGGCTGGCGCCGGCGTCGTCGTCCGCCCAGGGCGGCGCTCCCGACGGAGGGTGGCCGTTCTACGGCGGCGACATCGGCCACACCCGCTATTCGCCCCTGGAGGCGATCGACGCGTCGAACGTCGGCGACCTCGAGGTGGCGTGGCGCTGGTCCGCCCGGAACTTCGGCCCCCGGCCCGAGGGGAACTACCGGGTCACGCCCCTGATGGTGGACGGGGTCGTATACGCCACCGCCGGCTACCGGCGGGCGGCGGTGGCCATAGACGCCGGCACCGGCGAGACCCTCTGGATGCACCGGATGGACGAGGGGGAGCGGGGCCTCGAATCCCCCCGGATCAACTCGGGACGGGGCGTGGCGTACTGGCCCGGGGGCGAGGGCGACGAGCCCCGGGTCTACTACGTCACTCCGGGCTACCACATGTGGGCCCTGGACGCGGCCAGCGGGCGACCCGTGGAGGGCTTCGGCGACGGCGGCGTGGTGGACCTGATGGAGGGCCTCAGGTCCCCCGAGGGCGTCGATCCGGTGGGCTCGATCGGCTCCTCCTCGCCGCCCCTGGTGGTGGGCGACGCCCTCGTGGTCGGCTCGGCCCTGCACGTCGGCTTCCGGCCGCCGTCGCCGGCCAACGTTCCGGGCGACGTCCGGGCTTTCGACGCCCGGACCGGAGAGCGGATCTGGAGCTTCCGGGTGGTCCCCCGGGACGGTGAGCTCGGCGCCGACACCTGGGAGGGCGACTCGAACGCCTACACGGGCAACGCCGGCGTCTGGACGCCTTTCTCGGCGGACCCGGAGCTGGGCCTCGTCTACCTGCCCACCGAGGCGCCGACCCACGACTTCTACGGCGGGCATCGCCCGGGGGACAACCTCTTCTCCAGCAGCCTGGTCGCCGTGGAGGCCGCCACCGGCGAGCGGGTCTGGCACCGGCAGCTCGTCCACCACGACGTCTGGGACTACGACACGCCGGCGCCGCCGATCCTGGTCGACATCGAGGTCGAGGGGAGGCCGATCCCGGCGGTGGTCCAGGTGACCAAGCAGTCGTGGGCCTACGTCTTCGACCGCCGGACGGGCGAGCCCGTCTGGCCCCTGGAGGAGCGGGAGGTGCCGGGCTCGAACGTCCCCGGCGAGCGGGTCTCCCCCACCCAGCCCGTGCCGACGAAGCCGCCGCCGTTCAGCCGCCAGGGCGTGAGCGAGGACGACCTCCTCGACTTCACACCCGAGCTCCGGGAGAAGGCCCGGGAGGCGGTGGCCGACCTGCGCCTGGGCCCGGTCTTCACGCCGGTGGAGCTCTCCCGGCCGGAGGAGGGGTACCGGGGCACGCTCATGGTGCCGGGCAGCACCGGCGGGGCGAACTGGGAAGGGGGCGCGGTGGACCCGGCCTCGGGCGTCCTCTTCGTGGGCAGCCAGATGCGGCCGTCGATCATCGGCCTGGTGCCGGGGGGCGAAGCCTCGGAGGCCCGCTACGTCGTGGGCGAGGGAGGCTCGCCCCGGATACAGG
This sequence comes from uncultured Gemmatimonadaceae bacterium, assembly GCA_964567985.1. Lineage (GTDB taxonomy): Bacteria > Gemmatimonadota > Gemmatimonadetes > Longimicrobiales > Gaopeijiaceae > CAZMPV01. The sequence continues at coordinate 11,847 of CAZMPV010000033.1, read as the reverse complement.
GGCTGCCGGCCCTGAAGCCGCCCTACGGGCAGATCTCCGCGATCGACCTGAACGCGGGGGAGATCGTCTGGCAGGTGCCGAACGCCGACACCCCCGAGGAGATCGCGAGCCACCCGCTCCTGGAGGGCGTGGAGCTGCCCCGGACCGGCCGGCCCGCCCGGGTGGGGCTCCTGACGACCGCCACCCTCCTCTTCGCCGGGGAAGGGCCGGGGGGGAAGCCGGTGCTCCGGGCCCACGACAAGGCCACCGGCGAGATCGTGGCCGAGATCGAGCTGCCGGCGCCCCAGACCGGGGTGCCGATGTCGTACCTCCACGAGGGGAAGCAGTACGTGGTGGTCGCCGTGGCCGCCCCCGACCACCCGGCCGAGCTCGTCGCCCTCACCCTGCCGTAGCGTTACCCTGCCATGGCCCGACACCGCGTGAGGAGGAAATCTTGAAGGCGATCCGCGTGCAGCAGACCGGCGGGCCGGAGGTGCTCCGCCTCGAGGACGTCGATCCCCCCGAGCCCGGCCCGGGCGAGGTCCGCATCCGGCTCGAGGCCGCCGGTCTCAACTTCATCGACATCTACAACCGGACCGGCCTCTACCCCATGGAGGCGCCCTTCACGCCCGGTCGGGAGGGTGCGGGTGTGGTGGACGCCGTCGGCGAGGGCGTCTCCGAGGTCGAGGTGGGCCACCGGGTGGCCTTCGCCGGCACCCCCGGCGCCTACGCGGAGCAGATCGTCCTCCCCCGGGAGCGGGTGGTGCCGGTGCCGGACGACGTGGATCTGGAGACCGCGGCGGCCGTGATGCTCCAGGGGATGACGGCCCACTACCTGGCCACCTCCACCTTTCCGCTGAGCCGGGAGCACGTGGCGCTGGTCCTGGCCGCGGCCGGCGGCGTGGGACACCTCCTGGTGCAGATCGCCGCCCGCCGGGGCGCCCGGGTCATCGGCACCACCTCCACCAGGGAGAAGGCCGAGCTGGCTCGGAGCGCCGGCGCCGACGAGGTGATCCGCTACGACGAGGACGACCTGGCGGAGGAGGCCCGACGGCTGACCGACGGGGAGGGCGTCCACGTCGTCTACGACTCGGTGGGGAAGGCGACCTTCGAGAAGAGCCTCGACGCGCTGCGGCCCCGGGGCTACCTGGTCCTCTACGGCCAGGCGAGCGGGCCGGTGGAGCCCATGGATCCGCAGGTGCTGAACCGGAAGGGATCGCTCTTCCTCACCCGGCCGAGCCTGGCCCACTACGTGGCCGACCCCGACGAGCTCCTGGAGCGGGCCGGCGACCTCTTCGCCTGGATCCGGAGCGGCGACCTCGAGGTGCGGATCGACCGGACGTTCTCCCTCGCCGAGGCGCCGGACGCCCACCGCTACATGGAGGCCAGGAAGACGAAGGGGAAGGTGCTGCTGAAGCCGTAGAAGTCCGATCGGACTCCCGGGCGCCGTCGGTGCGGAGCGACCGGGTGCCGGGGCTCAGCTCCCGCCGGGCTCCACCACCAGACGCCGGCTCGTGACCATGGGCGTGCGCCCCGGCAGCACGACCTCCAGGCGGAGCGTGTAGACGCCGGGCTCGAAGCCGGGCACCTCCACGTTCATGGCCCGGAAGACGGTGCCGAGTCGCTCGGGGCCTTCCTCCCGGAAGCGAACCTCCACCGGCTCCTCCGGCTCGACCAGGCGGAGGAACTCGCCGATCCGCTCCAGGAGGCTCGGCTCCCCGGCGGCGAAGCCCAGGGTGACCTCGGCGCCCTGACCGGGCGGCATTCCGTACATCTCCCAGGCCACCGTCATCGCTTCGCCCTGCCGGACCCGGATCGACGGCAGGGCCCGGGGGAGGGCCTCCTCCAGGCTCCGGGGCAGCGGACCGTCGGCGTCGAGGAAGAGAAGGTCGGAGATCGCCGACTGGCCCAGGATCAGGTTCTCCTGGCGGATTCCCCGGCGGGTGCGCCACGCCCGGCTCGCCCCGGGCTCGTGGACCTCCAGCCCCAGGACGTACTCCCCGTTGGGCACCCGGGACCTCACGATGGCGCTGTCCGCCGCACCCTCGAGGACCAGCGCCGGCTCGCCGTCCCACTCCAGGAGGAAGACGCCGGATCGGACCGGGCCGTCGGGCCGGGGTCGCTCCGCCGGGCCTTCGTCGGCCGCACCCGCCGGGTCTCCGGCGGCCGCGGAGGCGCCGCCCCGCTCCCCACGGCTCGGGGGCGGAAAAAAGGGATTCGCCGGCTCCCTGCCGCGGTCGGGCTCGGCGGGCCGGGCGCCCCGCCCCCGTCCCTCCCGGGCCAGGCGCGCCTCGGGCGGCGACGCCGGACGGAAAGCCGCGACCACCAGCAGGGAATCGCCCCGGCGGAAGCGGGCGACCTGCGCGGCGAGGGGCGCCATCTCCAGGGCGTAGGGGGCGGCGTAGCCGGTCCGGGGCTCGGCGTCCTCGAGCGTCCACGCCCCCGGCGGGATCTCGGCCGGGTCCGCCAGGAAAGAGCCGGTGGGCAGGTATTCCCGGTCCTTCGGGTGGTGTCGGCCGACGATCTGACGGGTGTCCTGGAGCGTGCCCCTGGGGGGGCTCTGGATGCGCTCGTAGCCCCGCTCCTGGCCGTAGCGGACGTTCAGCTCCTCCAGGTCGTGGTCGAAGGGAAGGCCGTAGGGCGTGAACGCCCCGGACCGGATCCGGCTCAGGGTCCGACGGGCGTGGTGGGCCGTCAGGCGGTCGTTGCCCTCCACCAGATAGAGGGGGTCGGAGAGGAGCCAGAGCCGCTGCCAGAGCCGGGACCTCCGGTCCGGTGCGGCGTCGTCGAAGAGCTCCCGGGCCTCGGGATCCAGGATGAACTCCGGCTCCCGGTACCACTCGGCGACGGTCTCGGGCGCGGCCGCCAGGGCCCGGTCGAAGGCGCTGTCCGCCGCCACGAAGCGCCGATCCATGTGGAGGGCGTAGCCCAGGAGCGCGTCGCACCACCATCCGCTCGCCGCCCGGCACTCCCGGAGCAGGCGCTCGGCGGTCCGGACGCTGCCGGCCTCCAGCATGTAGAAGACGCGCTGGCCGAGGACCCAGTCGTCCCCCGGGATCCGCTCGGCCACCGCGGAGAGGTCCTCCAGGAGGCTCATGCGCCCGAGAGTGACCTCGGTGGGCTCGGTGGGAATTGGAGCTTCGTCGCCCTCGTGGCGCAGGCAGAAACGGCCGATCCGCTCGTCGCAGCCTCCGCCTCCGCCGACGGCGGCGGCCGGGGGGATCCGGTCCCGGCGGAAGCGCTCGAAGTTCGTCTGGGCGTCCTCGGCCCAGGCTCTGAGATCGGCCGAGTCGGCGGGCAGGGAGTCGGGCTCCACCGGCTGGCCCACGCCGACCGCCGGGGCGGTCCCCAGGGCGAGGAGCGCCGAGAGCGCGCCGACGCCGGCGGCCGGGGCGGGCCGGAGGCGTCCCCGGGACCGATCGGTCGTCGGCGTTCGGCTCATGGGACCGGGGCGGTGGGGAGGATGGGGGTGACGCTCATCTTCTCAATACGTGGTACGCCCGCGCCGGATCCCCGTTGCGGGGAACCCGCCGACACCCCGTCGGGAAATTCCCCACGCGCGGTCCGTGGGATTTCCCTACTTACGCGGCTGCCGAAGCTATTTATCATTTTCACGTGATGAATTCACAGCGCCGGTGCCCGGGACCCGCCCGGGCGCCAGACTCCGTCGGAAGATCCGGCGGGACGAGGCGCCGGGGAGCGACCCCGGACACACCGGCCGGACAACGGAGCAACGAGGAAGGCATAACAATGAGCAAGACGACGCGAGGAATCGGCGCCGGCCTCACCCTGATCGTCGCCATTCTGGCGGTCTTCATCGGCGGGACGGCGATCGTCACCCGCAACGCACCGGACGCGGTCTCCGCCGAGGCGGTGCGCGGAACGCCCGAGCTTCCCGAGATCGAGGCCGAGGTCGAGGGAGTTCTGACCGAGGCTCCCGGAGTCCCGGCCCCGATCGAGCGGGACTACGCCGCCCGGGTCAACGTCGAGCTCGAGACCATCGAGGTCACCAAGCGGCTGGCCGACGGGGTCGAGTACACGTTCTGGACCTTCGGCGGCTCGGTGCCCGGCAAGTTCATCCGGGTGCGCGAGGGCGACGAGGTCAACTTCACCCTGAAGAACGCCGAGAACAGCACGGCGGCCCACAACATCGACCTCCACGCCGTCACCGGACCCGGCGGGGGCGCCAAGGCCACGTTCACGGGCCCCGGCGGATCCACGAACTTCACCTTCCGGGCCCTGAACCCCGGCCTCTACGTCTACCACTGCGCGGTGGCGCCGGTGGGGATGCACATCGCCAACGGCATGTACGGCCTGATCCTGGTCGAGCCCAAGGAAGGCCTGCCCGAGGTCGACAGGGAGTTCTACGTGATGCAGGGCGAGTTCTACACCGAAGGCGCGCACGGAGAGAAGGGCCTCCAGCCCTTCAGCTACGACAAGGCGCTGGCCGAGAACCCGGACTACGTGGTCTTCAACGGGGCGGTCGGCTCGCTGACGGGCGAGGGCGCCCTCCAGGCCGAGAAGGGTGACCGGATCCGCCTCTTCGTGGGCAACGGCGGGCCGAACCTGGTCAGCTCCTTCCACGTCATCGGCGAGATCTTCGACCGGGTCTACACCGAGGCGGGGAGCCAGGCGAACGAGAACGTACAGACCACGCTGGTGCCGGCCGGAGGGGCGGCCATCACCGAGTTCACGGTGGACGTGCCGGGCGACTTCATCCTGGTCGACCACTCGATCTTCCGGGCCTTCGACAAGGGCGCGCTGGGGATGATCAACGTCCACGGTGACGAAGAGCCCGTGATCTTCGACAGCGACGGCGACAGGTAGTCGCCCTTCACCCTTCAACCGCGGCGGGCGACCCGGGATCGGCTCCGGCCGGTCCCGGGTCTCTCGCGCCTGGAGCCTCCGGAACCATGAGCCCCGTCCACTCCGACATCGGACGCGCAGGCATCCTCCGCCGGGTCGTCGCGACCCTGGCCGCCGCGGTGCTCCTGCACCCGAGCGCCCCGGAGCTGGACGGACAGGCTCGGGCGACGGCGAGCGCCGAGCACGGCAGCGCCATGGTCGAGGTCCCGTCGGGGCGCTTCACGCCCCAGTACGCCACGGCCGGTGACGGCGTCGAGGTGGACGCGTTCCTCCTGGACCGGACGCCCGTCACCGTGGCCGACTTCCGGCGGTTTCTGGAACAGAACCCGGAGTGGCGCTCGAGCCGGGTGCCCCCGGTCTTCGCCGACGAGGGCTACCTGGGCACCTGGGTGGCCGACCTGGACCCCGGGGTCGAAGGCGAGGCGCTCCGGCGGCCGGTGACCCAGGTCTCCTGGTTCGCCGCCCGGAGCTACTGCGCCTGGCGCGGAGCCCGTCTGCCCACCACCGACGAGTGGGAGTACGCGGCGGCCGCCAGCCGGACCGAAGCCGACGCTTCGCAGGACGGGGCCTTCGACCGGGTGCTCCTGGACCTCTACGGGAGTCGTCCCCCGGCCGACGCCCTCCCTCCCGTGGGCGAGACGTTCCGGAACGTCCACGGCGTCTGGGATCTCCACGGGCTCGTCTGGGAGTGGACCTCGGACTTCAACAACCAGATGGTGACCGGGGCCGGCCGGGACGACCGGGCCCTGGACCGTCAGCTCTTCTGCGCGGCGGGCTCCCTCGGCGCGACGGACATGAGGGACTACGCCGGCTTCCTCCGCTACTCTTATCGCGCGAGCCTGACCGGGGCCTACGTCGGACTGCTCCTGGGCTTCCGTTGCGCCGCCGATTTGCCTTCTCCCGACAACACCGCTTCGCCATGACGTGGAATACGAAGAGGGATATCGCCGTGGCCCCGGGTCGGGGCCCGCTGACGCCGGCCGTAGCGCTTCTCCTCGCCCTGGCGCTCGCTGTCGGAGGCTGCCGCGAAGCCGGGTCCGCTCCCGGGAGCGCGTCTCGATCCGGACAGGAGGCGCCGTCCGGCCACGCTCAGGAGATGCACGCCGACCACGCCGAGCACCCCGCCGCCGGCGAGGCGAGCGGGCACTCGATCTACCACCTCTCCGGCACCTGGCTCGACCAGGACGGCCGGGAGGTCACGCTCTCCGACCTGGGCGGCCGGATCCAGGTGGTGGCCTTGGTCTATACACATTGTGGATACGCCTGCCCCCGGATCCTGGCTCAGATGAAGCGGATCGAGGGCGAGGTGGTGGATCGGGCGCCCGGCGAGGTCGGCTTCACGCTGGTCTCGATCGACCCGGAGCGGGATCGGCCCGCCCGGCTCAAGAAATTCGCCGAGAAGAGCCGGCTCGCCCCGGAGCGCTGGACGCTCCTCAACGGCTCGGACCCGGAGATCCTGGGCCTCTCCGTGCTCCTGGGGGTCAAGTACCGGGCCACCGGAGACGGCGAGTTCGCCCACTCCAACGTGATCACGATCCTGGATCGAAACGGGGTGCCGACCCACCGGATCGAGGGGCTGGGCGCCGACCTCGAACCGGCTGTGCGGGCCATACACGGCTTGCTGGATCGAGGACCGGAAAGATGACGACATGAGCGCGACCACGACGGAGAGGGGGCGGACAATTCTCACGCGGGTGGCGGGGATCGTCCTGACGGCGACGGCGACGGCCACGGCGATGACGATGACGGCGGCGCTCGCGCCCGCGGCGGCCGCCCAGGAGGTCGAGCTCGGCGGCCAGGTGCGGCCGCGCATCGAGGTCCGGAATCCGGTGGCCGGCGCGACGGAAGCCTTCACCTCCATGCGGACCCGGGCCCAGCTCCGGGCGCGGCTGGCTCCGGACGTCCGGGCCTTCGTCCAGCTCCAGGACGTCCGGCTCTGGGGCGAGGAGACGAGCTCCCTGGGCGACTTCAGCGCCGACGGCCTGGACCTCCACCAGGGCTGGGTCGAGCTCGGCGACCGGACCGGAGCGTTCCGGGCGGCCCGGATCGGCCGGCAGGAGGTGGCGCTGGGTGGCGAGCGCCTGGTGGGGGCGGTCGGCTGGACGCCCCAGGCCCGGGCATTCGACGGGCTACGCGTGACCACGGGGGGCCAGACTGTCCGTCTCGAGCTTCTCGCCTTCCAGACCGCCGAGGGCGCCGCCGCCTCCGTCCAGGAGGACGGCGAGCTCGCGGGCGCCTACGGCGTCTGGACCGTCTCCGAAGGCCGAACCCTCGATCTCTACGGCCTCTTCGACCGCAGGGAGGCCGAGGTGGACACCCGGGAGGCCACCTTCGGCGCCCGCTACGCCGCGAGCGAGGGAGCCTGGAGCTATCGGGTGGAGAGCTCGGTCCAGACCGGGACCCGGTCCGGAAACGACGTGGCGGCCTGGATGGCCGGGGTCCGGGCCGGGAGGACCTTCGCGGCGGGCCGGGCCCGACTCACCCTCTGGTACGACTACCTCTCCGGAGACGACGATCCGGGGGACGGCGAGACGGGCGTCTTCAATACCCTCTACGCCACGAACCACAAGTTCTACGGCTTCTCCGACCTCTTCCTGGACATCCCCGTCCACACCGGGGGCCGGGGACTCCGGGACGCGGCGGTGAAGCTCGCGGTGACTCCCCGGGACGGCGTCCGCATCGGCGCCGACCTGCACAGCTTCCGGGTGGCCGCCTCGGGCGGGGGCGTGGACCCTCGCCTCGGCGAGGAGCTCGATCTGACCCTGGCCTGGGACTACGCCCCGGGGGTGACGCTCCAGGGGGGCGTCTCCTACGTGCTCCAGGGAGACGGGCTCGCCGACCTCGAGCGGCTCGGCGAGGATATGGTCTTCAGCTATCTGATGCTCTCGGCCGTCTTCTGAGCGGCCGGTCCCTGCATGGGGTCGGCCCGCCCGACGCTCACCTTTCAGGCTGGGGGGCCCTCCATCGACCCCGACGAAAAAAACGGGCCGCCCCGGTCTCCCGGGACGGCCCGCTCCTTCCTGCTGCTTCAGGTCCGGAGCCAGAGGCCCCGGGGGCGGAAGCTAGTCGACCTTCACCACGTTCTCAGCGGCGGGGCCCTTCTGCCCTTCGACCTGGTCGAACTCGACCTTGTCGCCCTCGTCCAGGCTCTTGAAGCCCTCGGCCTGGATGCTCGAGTGATGAACGAAGCAGTCACGACTTCCGTCTTCCGGCGTGATGAAGCCGAAGCCCTTCTGGTCGTTGAACCACTTTACCGTGCCCTTGATACGAGCCATCCTGTGTACTCCTGTTTGCTGTGTCCTCGTCGGAGTCCGGATGGTCCGTACCTGCCGACTGAGTGACTGATTGCGCGGTTTCGTCCCCCGCGCCGGGACGTGGCCATCTGGCCACCGAAACTAAAAAACCGGGCGACCTGTTCGAGACAGGCCTGCCCGGTCTGTGCTCCTTGGTCCTTGATCCTTGGGTCGGGAGGTTGCTGTCGCTCCCCGACCGACGCAATAAAAATCGTGACCGGGTCGCTCGCCGTCAAGGGGCTCGCGGCGGCGGCGTCCCGGACCCGCCTCAGCTCCGGTCCCGGTCCAGGGAGAAGAGACGGGCCAGCTCGTCGTCGGTCTCCCGACCCAGGGACCTGTCCGAGACGTAGTCGCCGATCTTCGGCCCGTGCTTGAAGCCGTGGCCGGTTCCGCCCCCGGCGATCCAGACGTTGTCGAGGTCGGGATGCCGGTCGATGAGGAAGTGCTCGTCGGCGGTGTTCTCGAGCTGGCAGACCCGGCTGTGGACCACCGGCTGGTCGGCCAGGGCCGGGAAGCGTCGCTGCACCCACTCCCTGGCGCGCTTGAGCCAGTGCCAGGTGACGATACGCTCGTCCTCGTCCGGATCGAACGGGTCGATGCCCCCGTACGGCGCCACCTTCACCCCCCGGCCGTCCAGGTCGGGAAAGCCGTAGACGTGGGCGCTCCCTTCGGAGAAGTTCGGGAGGTTCGGCCAGGTGAAGCGCTCGTCGCCCCCGGGGGGACCGAAGAAGTAGACGTCCCGCCGGGGGACGGTGATCCGGTCACCGAGGAGATCCGGGAAGACCTCGGGCAGCCAGGGCCCGCAGGCGAAGACGTAGCTCCCGGCTTCCAGGGCGTCGGCCTCGAGCTCCTCGCCCGTCAGCCGCACCGAGGTCATCCGGCCCCCGCTGGAGGGGCCGGGCTCGGCCCGGGCGATGACGAGCTTTCCGCCCCGGGCCTCCACGTGGGTTCCGACACGCCGCATGGACCGGGCGGCCCGGATCGTCGCGGCGCCGGGCTCGTAGTGGGCCGCGCCGACCCCGTCCGTCCCGATCTGGGGCCAGCGCCGGCGGACCTCGCCGGGGGTCAGGAGCTCGTTCTCCACACCGTGGGCGTCCAGGACCCGGGCCTCGGCCTCCATCCCGGCCGTCCGGGCCGGCGCCAGGGAGAGCCGGCCGCAGGTGACCATGAGGTCCTCGCCCCAGGCCTCCTCCCACTGTCGCCACATCCGGAAGGACTCCAGGGCCCACCGGGTGTAGACTTCCCGCTCGCCGTAGCCGGCCCGGATCTGCCGGGAGTCGCCGCCGGACGTGGCCCGGTAGTTCCCCGGCCCGTAAGCGTCGATCAGGGCCACCGACGCGCCCTTCTCCAGGAGATAGAGCGCCGTCCAGCCGCCGAAGGCCCCCGCTCCGATGACCGCCACGTCCGGGCGGTCCTGGAGGTGGAGGGCCGGGGTCTCGGGTCCGCTCTCCGGCTCCGCGGCGCCGGCTGCCCCGCTTCCCGGAAGGGCCGCGCCCACGGCCGCCCCGCCCAGGGCGGCGCCGGTGGTCCGGAGGAAGGTGCGTCGCTTCATCGGGGCGCCTCCGCGTCTGCCCGGCCGAGTCCGGCCACGCCTCCACCGTGGAAGGTGACCCTCCCGCCCCGGAGCGTCGCCTCCACCGAGAGCGCCTCCAACTCCTCCGCGTCATCCGCGAGGGGGCTCGCCGAGAGGACGACCAGGTCCGCCGGCGCGCCTTCCCCGAGCCCGCCCCGGGTGGGCGGGCCGCCCCCCGGCGGGTATAGCGCCGTGGCGAAGGCGAGGGCCGCCGCTCGCCGGCCGGCCGCTTCGGAGTCGTCTCCCGTTCGGCTCGACGACCCGGTCCGGTCGCTCAGGGCCACGCGCTTCGCCGCCGCCGCCCGGAAGAGCTCCAACGGATGCACCGGCTCGGCGAAGTTGTCGGTCCCCGAGGCGAGCCGGGCACCCATATCGCTCAACGTGCGCCACGCCGAGATGAGCTCCCTGCGGTCCTGGGGGATTCTGGGATCCCCGCTGATCTCACCGGCGGGAGGTCCCCAGTGGGGCTGGATCGAGAGGACGACGCCCAGCTCCCGGGCGCGCTCGAAGTCGCTGCGGGAGGCGTAGGTGTAGTGCTCGATCCGGAGGCGCCCCGGGTCCAGGCCGGACCGCCGGTCCAGCAGCTCCTCGAAGACGTCGAGGATCCGGGTCACCCCGGCGTCGCCGATGGCGTGGACGGCCACGTCCAGGCCGGCGTCCAGGGCCCTGGACGCCCGGTCCCGGAGGTCGGCCTCGCTGGTGCGGAAGATCCGGTGGTCCGATGCGGCGCCCAGGAAGGGGTGGGAGAGGGCCGCCGTCTGGCAGTACATGGTCCCGTCGGTGAACATCTTCACGTGGGTGACCCGGACGTTCGGCGAAAGCTCCCGCCAACGGTCCGGGTTCGCCAGCACCGTGTCCTGGAAGGCGCTCGGCCCCGGGATCATGAGGTTGATCCGGATCGGCAGCGGCTCGGAGCGGTCGGCCTCTGCGAGGAGCCGGACCATGCGGCCGAAGTCGGCGGACATGTCCGCCACCGCGGGGAATGCCAGGAAGCCGGCGTCGAAGACCTCGGTCAGCCCCTGGGCCGCCAGCCGATCGGCGGCGAGGCGAAAGGCCCTCGTCACCTCCCCGTCGTCGGGTCGGGGGATGTGGGGCAGCGCCGCCTCGACGGCTCGCTCCAGGAGCATGCCCGTGGGCGCGCCGTCCGGGCCCCGAACGATGTCCCCGCCCGGGATCTCCCCGGTCGAAGCGTCCAGGCCCACCGCCTCCATCCCGGCCCGGTTCAGGACCCCGATGTGGCCGGAGCGGGTCAGGAACACCGGGTGATCCCGGGTGTCCGGGTCCAGGGATTCGTGGGTGGGGTAGTAGCCTCCCGGCCAGTCCAGGGTGAACGACTTGCCCCGGATCCAGGTGCCCTCGGGCAGCTCCGCGGCCCGCCGGCTCAGGCTGTCGCGCACCGCCTCCGGCGACAGCCCGGCCATGTCGATGAAGAGCCGGCCGCCCTCGGCCTCGTTCAGCAGCGACATCCCCACGTTGAAGAGGTGGGTGTGGTGGTCCACGAACGCCGGCGTCAGCGCCCGGCCGTCCAGGTCCACTTCCCGGGTCCCGGGACCCCGGTGGGCGTCCAGGCCCGCTTCGTCTCCCAGGTAGACGATCCGGCCGTCTCTCACGGCCGCCGCCTCCACGACCAGCCGCTCCGCGTCCAGGACGACGACGTCGCCGCCGGTGAAGACCAGATCCGCGGGCCCGCCCTCCGGCCCGGCATCGCCGCAGCCCGCCGGCAGGAGCGCCAGGGCGCCGAGGAGGAGCAGTCCGCCGGCCCGGGAGCGCCAGACGAGGAAGCCGAGCACGGCGCCGATCACCGCTCCCGCCCACCCGGCGACGAAGCCGCCCGCGGCCGCCCCCAGTGGCAGGAGGACCCAGCCGGGGACCCGGCGCTCGGGCCTGCTTTCCCGCAGGCTGGTGAAGCCGTCCCGCTCCCCCTCGGACGACCCGCGCCGGTCGTCCGCTCCCTCGGGCCGGGCTTCGTCTTCGCCGGTCATCGTCCGCCCCCGGAAGCCGCGCCGTCTCCCCGCTCCTTCACGCCCCGGAGGGCCCCTTCGATGAGGTTCAGGGCGGCTCGCCGGGACACGCCCGTGGGGTCGTCGCTCCCGGCCGGCGTCGAGGCGATGCCCAGCGCCGCCACCTTCGGATAGC
>CAZMPV010000032.1:1244-14036 GCA_964567985.1 uncultured Gemmatimonadaceae bacterium | reverse complement strand
GTCAGCTCCACGTCGTCGGCCGCCAGGGGTGTCCGCCGGCCGTCGGGCTCCACCCAGCTACCGCCGCTCCAGCGGGCGGTTCCCCCGTCCCGCCGTCGGAGACGGTAGTACATGAGCTCGCCGCCCCCGTCGAGCTGCAGGGCGAGCCAGTCCCACCCCGCGAGCTCGGAACCCAGGGCCGAGGTGCTCCACTCCCGGTCCATCCAGGAGGCGCCCTCCACCTCCACGCTCCGGCCCCCGACCGTCACGGTTCCCCGGGTGGGCATCCGGGTAAGCGAGTAGTAGTACGACGCGTTGCCCGGCTCCGGCCCCTTGGCGCTGAGACCGTCCCGCCCCTGGGCCACGGGAGGCTTCCCCGGCTCCAGGCGGAGCTCGACGGCGACGTCACCGGCCCGGACGGTCAGCGTCGCCGGAAACGCTCCCCCCTCGCCGCCCTCCAGGCGCCAGTCCTCGAGCCAGACCCGGAAGGGGGTCGCACGGGCCCCGGCCAGGCCCAGGGCGCCCCGGGCGAAGCGCTCCGTCGTGTGGAACGCGCCGGCCTCGACGTCGGTCAGGGCGAAGTGTCCCATGTAGACCTGCCGGGTCGTCCACGCCGAGGACCGTTCGGGCTCCCGGGGGGCCAGGGCCTGGCGAAAGATCGTCCACTGGTAGCCGAAGCGGCGGCCGTCCGCGCCCTCCAGGTTTCCGGTCAGGTACCACCACTCGGTCCGGTACTCCGGATGGGGGCCGTGGTCGTCGGGGAAGACGAAGGGCCGGGGCTCCGTCGCCCGGGCGTAGCCCGCCGTGTCCGACCCCCCGAGGACCGCGGAGACCGAGAGGTCGGCCCGGACCTCGCCGGGCGGCTCTCCGCCGCAGGCGGCCGCCAGGAGCCCGCATGCGACGACCACCGTCGCCGTCGCGCTCATCGGGCGTCCGGCGGGAACACGACCGCTCACGAGCTCACTCCTCCCTCAGGGCGACGGCGGGCCGGATCCGGGCCATCTTCCAGGCGGGATAGACGCCGGCCAGGAGCGCCCCCGTCACCGCCAGGGCCAGGGTTTGGACCAGCAGCCCCCATCCCACATCGAGCTGGAGGGTCCACCCGAAGGAGCGGCGATTCACCACCTGGACCATGACCACCGCCAGGAGGAGCCCGGCCGGGATCGCCAGGAGCCCGGCGACGAGCCCCATCACGCCGGTCTGGGCCGTCACGAGCTTCCAGACCTGACCCGGCGTCAGCCCGTTGGCCCGGAGCACCCCCAGCTCCCGCTCCCGCTCGAGCTGGAGCGCCATGAGGGCGCCCAGGATCCCGATGAACGCCACCACGAAGGCCAGGAGCCGGAGGACGCCGGTGATGGCGAACGTCCGGTCGAAGACCTCCAGGGAGCGCTCCCGGAGCGCGCGGTTGGAGCGCACGGTCAGGCTCTGCTCGCTCCCGGCCGCCCGCTGCACCCGGCGCACCACCGAGTCCACCGGCACCCCGGGCGCCACGTGGAGCGCCAGGGAGGTCACGCCGGAGTCGTCCCAGAGCCGGCGGTAGGTCTCCAGGCCCAGGGCCACCACCCCCCGGTCGGAGCCGTAGTCGTGGAAGACGGCCGTGACCGGAAAGGAGCGCTCACCCCGGGGCGTGGTCAGCCGGATCGTCGACCCGACGTCGATGCCGTTCCGGTACGCCAGGGGCTCGGAGACGAGGACGCCGGTCCCGCCCCGCAGCGCCCGGGCGGCCGCGGCGGGATCCCCGTCCTTGATCTGGAAGCCGGGCTCGGTGTCGGAGGGGGCTTCGGCTCCCAGGATCCGGATCCGGCCGTAGCGGGTCGACGCCTCGCTTCCCCGGAAGCGGCCGGCGGCCTCCACCCCGTCGACCGCCACCGCCCGCTCGACCACGTCCGGGTCGAGGGTGCCGACCGGGCGAGACGAGACAGAGCTCGGCACGGAGACGTAGACGTCGGCCTCCAGGGTGGCGTCGAGCCAGACGCCGACGGTGCTCCGGAAGCTCGAGATCATCGCGCCCAGCCCCACCGTGACCGAGACCGCCACCACCAGGGCCGCCATCGCCGGAGCGGTGCGGCTGAGCGCCGTCACCACCCCCCGGGCCGCCATCGTCCCGAGGATCCCCAGGCTCCGGCGGAGAAGGGGCTCGGCGATCCGGACCAGGGCCACCGTCGCCAGGGGCGTGAGGAGGGCGATGCCCATCAGGAGGCCGAAGAGGGCGGCGAAGCCCAGCACCACGCTCCGGGAGGGGATCAGGAGCAGCAGCCCGCCCGCACCGGCCAGGACGACGCCGGCCGCGGCCGCCCGGGGGACCAGAGCCCGGACCCGCTCCTCTATATAGGAGCGGGTCAGCGTCGCCCGGGGCGGGGTGGACGTGGCTTCCAGCGCACCGGGCAGCGCCGCCAGGAGGGTGGCCCCCACCCCGAGCGCTCCGGCCTTCAGGAGGGCACCCGGCGGAAGCGCCAGCCCCTCCACCAGCACGACGAAGTAGAGGTCGTTGATGGTCCGGGTGACGAGTCGGACCAGACCCCGACCCAGGAGCACGCCGAGGCCGAGCCCCAGCCCGGTCCCGACGAGCCCCAGCACGGCCGCCTCGCCGAGGAGCAGCCGGAGAAGCCCTCCCTTCTCCACCCCCAGGGCCCGGAGCATCCCGAGCTGCTCCCGCCGCTGCACCACCGAGAAGGTGATCGTGTTGTAGATGAGGAAGAGCCCGAAGAGGAGCGCCAGGAGGCTCAGAGCCCTCAGGTTCAGGTCGAAGGCCTCGATCATCTCCGAGAGCGTCTCGGCCCGGGTGCCGGCGGGCACCACCCGATAGCCCGGAGGAAGCACCTCCCGGACCCGCTCGAGGGCCGCCTCGCCGGCCGCCCCGTCGGGCAGCGCCAGATCGATCTCCGTGAGGCTCCCCCCGGCCGCCAGGAGCGGCTGGGCCAGCGAGACGTCGACCACCAGGAGATCCCGGACGCCCCGGCGGCTGAGCTCGTCGGCGGGCTCCAGGGTGCCGGCCACGACAAGGGACCGCCTCCGACCCCCGACCTCCACGGTCAGGGTGTCGCCGGTCTCCAGCCCCGCGTCCGCGGCCGTGGAGGCGGCCAGCAGCGCCGCCCCGGGCTCGGTCAGGAGCACCGAGACGCCCGCGCCGCCGACGCCCCCGGCCAGGTACGGCCGCACCGGCCCCTCGGCGAACGGATCCACCCCCAGGAGCCTGAGCGCCCGACCTGGAAGCTCCGGGCTCGAGACGTACGCTTCGAGGCGGGGGGCCGCCGCCCGGACGCCCGCCTCGAGGCGGACCGCGGCGTAGAGCTCGTCCGGCACCCCGCCCGGCCCACCGACGATCCGGTGCGTGGCCCGTCCAGCCACCGTCTCCGCCGAGGTCCGGAAGGCCTGCCGGGCGCTCTGGACCGCCAGGTCGATGGAGAGGACGACGGCCACCCCCAGGGCCACCCCGGTCACCGCCAGCACCGACTGCCAGGGATGCTTCCGGTGGTAGCGGAGAGCGGAGCGGCGGACGAGAGGCGTCACGGCACGTCGGGCTCGAGCCGGCCGCCGCGGATGCGGAGGATCCGGTCCGCCCGGCCCGCCTGCTCCCGGTTGTGGGTGACCAGCAGGAGGGTGCGCCCCGACTCCCGGACCATCTCCTCCAGGAGATCCATGACCCGGCCGCCGGTCTCGGCGTCCAGGTTGCCCGTCGGCTCGTCGGCGAGAACCAGCGCGGGCTCGTGGATCAGGGCCCGGGCCACCGCCACCCGCTGCTGCTCACCCCCGGAGAGGCGGTCGGGAAAGGAGTCCGCCCGGTCGCCCAGGCCGACCCGCTCCAGGAGGGAAGCGGCCCGCTCCCGGGCCCGCTCCGGGACCGATCCCACGAGCTCCACCGGAAGGAGGAGGTTCTCCAGGACGGTGAGCGTGGGCAGCAGGTTGTAGAACTGGAAGACGAAGCCGACGTGGCGCCTGCGGAAGAGCGTCCGGTCGTGCTCGTCCATGGCCGTGAGATCCCGCCCGTCCACCTCGACCCGGCCTCCGTCCGGCACGTCGATGCCGCTGACCAGGTTCAGGAGGGTGGACTTTCCCGAGCCGCTCGGGCCCAGGAGCGCCACGAACTCCCCGCGCTCGATCCGGGCGGAGGCGCCCCGGAGCACCACGTGCTCCCGCTCCCCCTCCCGGTAGCTCTTGCTCAGGCCGTCGAGGAAGAGGAGCGGCGCGATCCCCGACCCGTCCGTCGTCTCCGGCCCCATGGGCGAGCCTCCCCGGCCGGTGGCCGGCGGATCGTCAGTCCTCGAGCTCGTCCTCGTCCAGGTCGAGCTGCTGCGGCAGCGTGGTCAGGTCCAGGATCTTGAAGCGCTTCTCGGTCCGGGGGAGCTCGATGACGACCTCCTCGTCGACCTCGGCCCCCATGAGCCCCCGCCCCACGGGGGACGCCATGGAGATGTGCCCCTGGTCCAGGTCCATGAAGTCCCCGGCCACGATCGTGAAGTCGATCTCCTCGTCGATGTCCAGGTCCCGGACCTTGACCCGGGAGCCGAAGCCGACCCGGTCGTAGGGCATGTTCTCCACGTCGATCTTCGACAGCTCGGACATGCGCTTCGAGAGGTGGTCGATCCGGGCCTGGACGAACTGCTGCCGGTCCAGGGCCGACTTGTACTCGGCGTTCTCCCGGAGGTCGCCGAGCTCGACGGCTTTGTTGATCTTCTCCGGTAGCTCGACGTTTAGCTCGTAGCGGAGATCCTCGATCTCACTCTCGATGCGCTCTCTGATCTCGTCCAGCATGCTGCGTCCTCCTGGGGATGAAGCCCCGGCCCGGGGTCCCGGGAACGGAAACACCCCCGGCGGCGCGGCGCCGCGGGGGTGGGCAGTACCATGTGCGCCGCAAACATAGCGCAGCGAGGGGAACGCAAAAAGGGGCCGGCGGGTCCCGGGACGGGCGCTCTCCTACCCGCCGCCCGCGTCCGCCACCACCCGCTCGAGGACGTCCAGCCGCTCCCGGACCTGACGGGGGTCGTCGCCGGTCAGATTCACGTGGCCGAGCTTCCGGCGGGGCCGGGGGCTCTTCTCGTAGAGGTGCAGGTGGGCGCCGGCCAGTCCCAGGAGCCGGTCGGGGTCGGGGACCCGGCCCAGGAGGTTCAGCATCGCCGAATGCCCCCGGGCCGCGGTGCTCGCCAGGGGGAGCCCGCAGACCGCCCGCAGGTGGTTCTCGAACTGGCTGTAGAAAGCCCCGTCCAGGGTCCAGTGTCCCGAGTTGTGGACCCGGGGCGCCATCTCGTTGGCCAGGAGCGTGTCGCCCACCTGGAAGAACTCGATGGCCAGCACGCCCGCGTAATCCAGGGCCTCCAGCACCCTGCGGGCATAGTCCTCGGCCAGCTCCTGGAGCTCTCCGGTCACCAGGGGCGCCGGGGCGATGGAGAGCCGGAGGATGCCCTCGTCGTGGTGGTTCTCCACCAGGGGGTAGAAGCGCATGAGGCCGTCGCGGCTGCGGACCGCCAGGATCGACAGCTCCCGGGCGTAGTCGACGAAGCCCTCCAGGATCAGGGGCCGGTCCGGCAGCTCCGCGAAGGCGGCGTCGGCGTCGGCGGGGTCCTCGATGATCTCCTGGCCCTTCCCGTCGTAGCCGAAGCGCCGCGTCTTGAGCACGGCGGGGGTCCCCAGCTCCTCCAGGGCGTCGTCGAGCCCCTCCCGATCGTCGACCCGCCGGTACGGGGCCGTGGCGATCCCCAGCTCCCTGAAGCTGTCCTTCTCCTCCAGCCGGTCCTGGGCCATCTCCAGGGCGGCGGGCGCCGGATGGACGGGCACCGCGTCTTCCAGGGCCCGGGCCGTCTCCACGGGCACGTTCTCGAACTCGTAGGTGACCACGTCGAGGCCCTCGGCGAAGCGGAGCGCCGCCTCCACGTCGTCGTAGTCCGCCTGGACCACCGAGCCGACCGGCGCCACCGGCGGCTCCTCCTTCGATTCGAGGAAGCGAAAGCGCAGCCCCAGGGGATACCCCTCCAGGGCCAGCATGCGTCCCAGCTGGCCCCCGCCCAGGATGCCGACCTTCACGGCGCCGGCTTCCGGGGATCGGGGTCGTCGAGGACGGCCCGGGTCCGCTCCTCCCGGAACGCGCGGAGGTTCTCCCGGATCTCCGGGCGGGTGGCTCCCACGATGGAGGCCGCGAGCAGCGCGGCGTTCAGGGCCCCCGAGCGGCCGATGGCGAGAGTGCCCACGGGAACCCCCCGGGGCATCTGGACGATCGACAGCAGGGAATCCACGCCGTTCAGGACCCGGGACTTCACCGGCACGCCCAGGACCGGGAGCACGGTCTTCGAGGCCACCATCCCCGGGAGGTGGGCGGCGCCCCCGGCCCCGGCGATGATCACCTGCAGGCCCCGTTCCTCGGCGGTGGAGCCGTACTCGTAGAGGAGATCCGGCGTCCGATGGGCCGAGACGATCCGTACCTCGTGGGGCACCTCCAGGTCAACCAGGGTGTCCACGGCGTGCTCCATCGTCTCCCAGTCGGAGCGGGACCCCATGATGACGCCGACCAGTGGTTCGCTCATCACCTTCGCCTTTCTCCGGAATCGAGGCGTGCCGCTCTGCTCCCGCCCGCCTCCCGATGCGCGGGGCGCGTGACAGATGTCTAGCCTGACGGTCGGCCGGGGCGGCGGTCAAGGGGAACCGTTCCCCCGGGGTCGATCGGTTATACTAGACACCATGACCAGCGAACAGTCCGGCACCCCGACCTCCGGCGCCACGCCCCCCGGCCTCCCGACCGGATCCCGGGGCGCCGAGCCGACCCGGAGCCCCCGGATCCCCACGGACCGGCCCGCCCTGGTCCCCTTCCTCCCGCTCGTCTACGTGGCCTGGTCCGACGGGGTCCTCTCGACCCACGAGATGGACCGGGTCCGGGAACGACTGGAGGGGGCCGAGGGGCTCGACCCCGAGGACCGCCGGCTCCTGAGCGCGTGGCTCCGCCCCGAGGAGCCCCCCTCGCCGTCGGCCCTGGAGGCGCTCCGCGAGCGGCTGAGGGAGCGGGCCGGAGAGCTGCCTCCCGAGTCCCGGCGCTCGCTGGTCCGCATGGGCGTCGAGATGGCCCGCCGGGAGCTCGCCTCCGGCGACGGGCCCGGCGCCGAGATCCGGGACGCCCTCGAGGCCATCGAGGACGACCTGGGCGTCGTCGGCTCGGAGGCGGTCCGCTCGCTCCTGGGCGCCGAGGCGGAGCCCCGGGAGGAGGCCGCCGCCTCCGCCTTCGAACCCGAGGCCCTGAGCCGCTACCTGGATGGGGCCACCCGGGACATCAGGCGCCGGGTCCTGGACGTCATGGCCGAGGACGTCTTCCGGATGCCGGACACCCTCGACGACGAGACCTACCGGGCCCGGGTCCTGGACGCCACGCTGCGCCTGGCCGACGAGGGCTTCGGGCTCCTTCCCTTCCCCGAGCGCTACGGGGGCTCCGGGGATCCGGCCCGGGCGATCGCCGTCTTCGAGACCCTGGCCTTCGGCGACCTGAGCGTCCTGGTCAAGTTCGGGGTCCAGTTCGGCCTCTTCGGGGGCAGCGTCCACCAGCTCGGCACCGAGCGCCATCACGAGCGCTGGCTGGAGGCGATCGGCCGCCTGGAGCTGCCCGGCTGCTATGCCATGACCGAGCGGGGCCACGGCTCCGACGTCCGGAGCCTGGAAACGACGGCGACCTACGACCCGGAGGCCGGGGAGTTCGTCATCCACACCCCCTCCGAGTCCGCCCGGAAGGACTGGGCGGGCAACGCCGCCCTCCACGCCCGCATGGCCACCGTCTTCGCCCAGCTCGAGGTCGGGGGCGAGTCCCACGGGGTCCACGCCTTCCTGGTGCCGCTGCGGGACGAGAACGGATCGGTGCTGCCGGGGGTCGAGATCGAGGACTGCGGCCACAAGGAGGGGCTGAACGGGGTGGACAACGGCCGCATCGCCTTCGACGAGGTGCGGATTCCCCGGGAGAACCTCCTGAACCGCTTCGCCGACGTCACGCCCGAGGGTGCCTACACCAGCCCGATCCCGAGCCAGGGGAAGCGCTTCTTCACGATGCTGGGCACGCTGGTGGCCGGCCGGATCAGCATCGCGGCCGCCTCGGTCAGCGCCGCGAAGACCGGTCTCGCGATCGCCGTCCCCTACAGCGACCGCCGCCGCCAGTTCGGCCCGGCCGGCGACGGCGACGTGCCCATCCTCGACTACCTGGCCCAGCAGCGCCTCCTGCTGCCCCGTCTCGCCACCACCTACGGCCTCCACTTCGCGATCCGGGAGCTGGTCCGGGACTTCGCCGACGCCGAGGGCGAGGAGCTGCGGGAGGTCGAGGTCCGGGCCGCCGGCCTCAAGGCCGAGGCGTCGTGGCACGCCGTGGAGACCCTCCAGGCCTGCCGGGAGGCGTGCGGCGGCCGGGGCTACCTGGCCGCGAACCGCTTCGGTCGCCTCAAGGCCGACGTCGACGTCTTCACCACCTTCGAGGGGGCGAACGTCGTCCTCCTCCAGCTCGTCGCCAAGGGGCTGCTCTCCGACTTCCGGGAAGAGATGGGCGAGCTCCGGATCTGGGACATCCTCAAGTACGTGGCGGACCGGGCCGGCACCCGCCTCACGGAGCTGAACCCCGTCGTCACCCGCCGGACCGACGAGGAGCATCTTCTGGATCCGGAGTTCCACCGCTCGGCCTTCCGCTACCGGGAGGACCGCCTCCTGGCCTCCGTGGCCCGGCGGCTCAAGCGGCTCATCGACGAGGGCGTCGACTCATTCGAGGCGATGAACACCTGCCAGGACCACCTGGTCACCCTGGCCCGGTCCCACGTCGAGCGGGTCGTCCTCGACGCCTTCCGGGCCGGCGTGAAGCGCGCTCCCACACCCGGGCTCTCGGAGATCCTGGACAGGCTGGCGGCCCTCTACGCCGTGAGCCGCCTGGAAGCGCACCGGGGCTGGTACCTGGAGAGCGGCTACTTCGAGGCACAGAAGAGCAAGGCCGTTCGCGCCCTGGTGAACCGCCTCTGCGGCGAGATCCGGGAGCAGGCGGTCTTCCTCACCGACGGCTTCGGCATCCCCCCCGAGATCCTCGACGCGCCGGCCGCCAGGGACGAAACACTTGTTTCCCAGGGGTGAGCGGGCTCATTTTGGACAGATGTGAGCATCCGCCGGGTAAAGATCCGGCTCCGAACCCCTGGAGGAAACGATGGCGAGACGAAGCCTCGCGGCGCTCCTGACCCTGACCGCCCTGGCCCTGCTGGCCGGGCCGACGGCAGCCCAGATACAGCCCGACTACGACTGGACGGCCGACCGTCCCGACGGTGTCGGGCCCGTGGGGGTCGTGGCAGACCGGACGTACGAACCGGGCGACCTCAACCTGTCCTACCGCTTCGTCGGCATGCGCTGGGACGGCAACCGTGTCGGAACCAACCCGATCTCCCTGGGCCAGGTCCTGGACGTCTTCTTCGCGGCACCGGTCCAGGCCGAGATGGCGATGCACCTCTTCGGCGTGACCTACGCGCCCATGAAGGAGCTCACTCTCGAGGCGTCCCTCCCGTTCCTGGTCCACAAGGCGATGCAGAACGTCACGGCCGACGGCCAGGAGTTCGAGTACGACGCGGGCGTCGGGGAGGACGACGACCGCTACAGCTTCGGCGACTTCAGGCTCCGGGGCCACGTGCCGGTCTATCGCGACGGCGCATACCGGGCCCACCTGACCATGGGAGTCTCGGTTCCCACCGGATCGTTCCGGCAGACGGACCCGAACCCCCTCGTGAATCCGACCCAGGTCACCCGCTCTCCCTATCCGGTCCAGATCGGCTCGGGCACCTGGGACATCCTGCCCGGCTTCACGATCCTGGCGATGAACGACCGGGCCTCCACCGGAATCCAGGTCAGCACCGTGGCCCGACTCCACGAGAACGAGCTGAACTACCGGCTCGGGCACCGGATCGAGAGCTCGGTCTGGGGCGCGTACCGGACCAACGACTACATCGGCGTCTCCTTCCGGATCCACACCCAGCACTGGGGTGACATCTCGGGAGCGGACCCGTCGCTGAACCAGAACGTGCACCCGGCGGCGAACCCGTCGCTCCAGGGAGGGACCCGGGTGGACCTGCCCGTGGGCCTGAACGTCTACTTCCGGGACGGGATCCTGGAGGGGCATCGCCTGGGCTTCGAGGCGTCCCTGCCCATCTACGAGGACCTCCACGGCCCCCAGCTCGAGCACGACTGGACGATCACGCTCGGATGGCAGTACCTGTTCGAGGGCGGCGACGAGGTGAGCGAGGGCGAATAGGCCCGACGCGAACCCGGGACGACGACCGCCACCGAAGGCGGCCAGAGATGACCGACGGGTCCCGGACTAGTCGGTGAGCTTCACCAGGTGATAGCTCTTCTTCCCCTTCCGGAGGACGAGGAAGCGGCCCTCGACGGCGTCGTCGGGGGCGATGGCCCGGGCCTGGTCGGCTACCCGGCGGTTGTTCAGGTAGATGCCGCCCTGGTCGACGGCGCGGCGCGCCTCGCCCTTCGATGAGGTGACGCCGGTCCTGGCCAGGAGGTCGACGATCGTCGCCTCGCCGGCCTCGAGGTCGCTCCGGGGCACCCGGCTCGACGGCACGTCCGCGAAGACGTCGGCGATCTCGTCCGCCCCCAGTCCCTCCAGCTCCTTCCCTCCGAAGAGGACCTCGGTGGCTCGCTCGGCCCGCTCGAGGCCGTCCTCGCCGTGGACCCGGCGGGTCACGTCCTCGGCCAGCCGCCGCTGGGCCTCCCGCTTCCACGGCTCCTCCTCCACGGCCCGGGCCAGCTCCTCGATCTCCGCGCGCTCGAGGAGGGTGAAGAGCTTCAGGTACTCCACCACGTCCCGGTCGTCGGTGTTGATCCAGAACTGATAGAAGCGGAAGGGCGACGTCCGCTCGGCGTCGAGCCAGACCGTGCCGGCCTCGGTCTTGCCGAACTTGGTCCCGTCGGCCTGGGTCACCAGGGGGAAGACCACCCCGGCGGCCCGCTCGCCCCGGGCCCGCCGGATCAGGTCGATGCCCGCCGTGATGTTGCCCCACTGGTCGCTCCCGCCGAGCTGCACGGTGCAGCCCAACTCGTCGTGGAGCTCCAGGAAGTCGTAGGCCTGGAGCAGGACGTAGCTAAACTCGGTGTAGGAGATGCCCTGCTCGGCGTCCTCGACCCGCCGCCTGATCGACTCCTTCCGCAGCAGCGCGTTCACCGGGAAGTGCTTCCCCACGTCCCGGAGGAAGTCAACCAGGGTGAGCCGGCCCAGCCACTCCAGGTTGTTGACCATGCGGGCCGGGTTCTCCACGCCGTCGAACTCGAGGAAGTGCTCGAGCTGGGCCCGAATCCCCTCCAGGTTTTCGGCGACCTCGTCCCGGGTGAGGAGGGGCCGCTCGGCGCTCTTCCCGGAGGGGTCGCCGATGAGGCCCGTGCCGCCCCCGACCAGGGCCACCGGCGTGTGGCCGTGTCGCTGGAGGTGGACCAGGCCCATGATCGGCAGGAGCGAGCCCACGTGGAGGCTGGACGCGGATGGGTCGAAGCCGATATAGGCGGTCACGGGCCCCTCCGCGAAGACCTCCTCGGTCCCCTCGGTCCGGTCCCTGATCATCCCCCGCCACTCGAATTCGTCCAGAACGCTCATCTGTGGTCGCCTTCCGGTGGTGCGGACGGTGCGCCCCGGCCGCGTGGCGAAGCCCGGCGGGGGGCGCGTCGTGGGTCGAAGGGTAGGCGAATCCCCCGGAGGATCAAGGGTTCCGGGGCGCGCCGTCGCCCCCGGCGCCCGCCTCCTCGAAGAGGACCCGGAGCCGCCGGCGGTCCACCTTGCCGGTGGACGTCCGGGGAAGCGCCGGCAGGAAGAGGATCCGGCGAGGCCGCTTCGGGCCGGCCAAACGCTCCCGGGCGAAGTCCTCCAGGCGCCGGCGGAGGTCGTCGCCCGCGCCGCCACCGGGCGCGGCCGCCGAACCGGCGGGAACCACCGCGGCCGCGACGGTCTCTCCCCACTCGGGGTCCGGGACGCCCACCACTGCGACCTCGACGACATCGGGCGCCCCACCCAGGACCGCCTCGACCTCCGCCGGGTCCACGTTCACCCCCCCGGAGACGATCCGCTCCGAGAGGCGCCCGGTGACCCACAGGTCGCCGTCGGCGTCGATCCGGCCCAGGTCGCCGGTCCGGAGCCACCCGTCATCGTCCAGGGGAAAGGGGTCCTCGCCCAGGTATCCGGCGGCCACCGTCCGGCCCCGGACCCGGATCTCGCCGTCCGGAGGCTCGTTCCCGCCGCCCCGATCGTCGGAGCGAGGGCCCGAGCCGCCGGACCTCCCGGGGGCGATTCGCACCTCGACCCCGTCCAGGGGTCGTCCCACCGAGCCGGGCTTCCTCCGGACCTCCCCGGGGGTCGCCGTGGCGATCTGGGAGCTCGCCTCGCTCTGCCCGTAGGTCAGCGCCACCGGCCATCCCCCGGCCAGGGCCCGCTCCAGGAGCTCCGGCGACGTGGGGGCCCCTCCGAGGAGGAGGCAGCGGAGCCCTTCCGGGGCCGGCTCCCCCTCCGACGCGTCCAGCACCCGACGGAGCATGACGGGCACGAAGGAGGCGTGGCTCACGCCCCCCTCCCGGGCGAGATCGAGGAAGGCGTCGGCTTCGAAGCCCGACCGGACCACCACCGACGAGCCCAGGTGGGCGGCCCGGGTGACCAGGGCCAGGCCGCCGACGTGGGCCACCGAGAGCGAAGCGTACCAGCGGTCGGCCGGGGCGAGGTCGAGGCGCGCGGCCGCCGCGCGCGCGCTAGCTCGGAGATTGGCGCCGGTCAGAAGGACGCCCCGGGGACGCCCGGTCGTCCCGGAGGTCCAGAGGATCGCCCGGACGGCCTCCTCCCGG
>CAZMPV010000032.1:0-1144 GCA_964567985.1 uncultured Gemmatimonadaceae bacterium | reverse complement strand
AGGGCATCCGCCAGCTCCGTCGAGGTGAGCCTCGGGCCGAGGGGGGCCGCTTCCAGGCCGGCCCGCCACGCCCCGTGGAGGAGGACCACCGCCTCGGGCCCGTTCTCCAGGACGAGGGCGACCCGCCCCCCCCGTGCCCCGGCGCCTCCCCGGAGCCGCCGGGCCGCGTCCTCGACCCGGCGATCCAGCTCCCGCCAGCTCCAGGTCCCGCCGGCGTGGAGGAGCGCCGGCGCGTCCGGTGCGGAGCGGGCCCGCTCCCGGACCGGATCCGGGGCCCTCATCCCAGGGCGAGCCCCAGGGCCAGGAGGAGTCCGTACGCCCCCGTCAGGCGCGCGGTCTCGGCCAGGGCGGGGATCAGGGCGTGGGGATCCTCCGGCGTCCGGAGCACCCTCCGTACGGGCGGGATCGTGAGCGGGAGCGCGCCCAGCGCCAGGAGCGTCCAGGGGCTCCACTCCAGGACGGCGACCCCGAGCTCCGGCACCACGAAGCCCACCGCCAGCAGGCCGACGTATTCCACCTGGGTGCCCGCGACCCCGAGGCGCACGGCCAGCGTCCGCTTGCCGGCCGCCCGGTCGGTCCGGAGGTCCCGGAGGTTGTTGGCCACCAGGATCGCCGTGGTCAGGGCCCCGATCCCGGTTCCGGCCAGGAGGGCCGCCGGGCCCACCGTGAGCGCCTGGACGTAGTAGGTGCCGCCCACGGCCACCAGCCCGAAGAAGACGAAGACGAAGATGTCGCCCAGGCCGTGGTACGCCAGGGGATAGGGCCCGCCGGTGTAGGCGATTCCCGCCGCGATGGAGGCCAGGCCGACGACGACCAGGGGCCAGCCGGCCACCCACACCAGGTACACCCCCACCAGGAAGGCCAGGCCGAAGGCGACCCACATTCCCCGCTTGACCGAGCCGGGCGAGAGCAGGCCCGCCTGGGTCACCCGGGTGGGCCCCACCCGCTCCTCGGTGTCGCTCCCCCGGACGAAGTCGTAGTAATCGTTGGCCAGGTTGGTGCCGACCTGGATGAGCACCGCCCCGGCCAGGGCCGCCCCGGCGGGCCCGGGGACGAAGGCCCCGTGGGCGGCGGCGAGCCCGGTCCCCACGGCCACCGGGGCGACGGCGGCCAGGAGCGTCTTCGGCCGGGCGGCGAGGAGCCA
>CAZMPV010000031.1:0-14186 GCA_964567985.1 uncultured Gemmatimonadaceae bacterium | reverse complement strand
GTGAGGCTTCCCGCCTCGCCGTCGGCCGCGACGACCTGGGCCGACGCCAGGGGCTCGCCTTCCTCGTCCGTCACGCGACCCTGCACCACCCGGGTTTCCGTGGCCGCGGTGTCCGATGTGGTCGGAGTGTCTGAGGTGACCGCAATGGTCGGCGCGGCCGGCGCGGCCCGGTCGGCCCGGGCGGCTTCCGCCGCCGGCTCCGACGGCCCCGACTCCACGGCCACCCGCTCGCCCCGCGACAGCTCGTTCGTGAGCCACCCGACGCCGAGCGCTCCCACCAGGCTCGCCGCCCACGCGAGCGCCACCAGCCCGCGCCGCGGTCGGCGCTCCCGGCCGCCCCGCCCCGAGCGCGCCTCCACCTCGCTGAACGGGGGCACGCTCGCGTCGCTGGGCTCGACGCTGGAGAGGATCGAGTCCGCCCGGGCGTCGAGGTCGCTCAGCTCGGCCAGGCGGCGGGCGCACTCCTCGCACTCCCGGACGTGACGCTCGATCTCGCCGGCCTCCCGGGGCCCGAGCCCCGAGCGGGGCCGGTCCAGCCACGCCTGGAGCTGTCCTTCATCCAAGTGCTTCATCGGTGTTCTCCAGCGCGTCGTGCGCTTCCACGAGTCTCTTCTTGGCCCGGGCCAGGGTGGTGCCGATCGCGCCCCGGGCCAGCTCGGTCTGCTCGGCGATCTCGTCGTAGCTGAGGCCGGCGTCCCAGAGCAGGAGCACCTCCCGGTCCCGCTCCGACAGCGCTTCCAGCGCCCGGCGGAGGCCCTCGAGCTTCTCCTTTCGCTCCACCTCGGTGGCCGGGGTGGAGGGGGCCTCCGAGTCGGCGTCGGCCTCGCCCTTCAGCAGCGTCAGGTGCCGCTTTCGCCGGACGTTCAGCCGGGCCTCGTCGCGAGCCAGGTTGGCCGCCACCTGGAAGACCCAGCCCCGGGGGTTGTCGGGGTCGTGGTCCAGGGAGCGGGCGAAGGCCTCCTGGGCCAGGTCCTTCGCCCGCTCTTCGTCCCAGACCTTCCGGTGGAGGAACCGGAGCAGGTCCTGGTAGGTCGAGCGGTACACCTCTTCCCAGTCGGTGCTCACCCTTCCCCCGCCTCGATTCTCGGCTTCACCTGACCGCGACCGGACGCTCCGGCCCCGTTCATAAGATAGGACGAATCAGCGCCTGGATCTTGCACACGGGGGGCTCGCGCTCGGGACGGGGCGGCTCCGGGATATGCATGGGGGATGTGCAACTCGGAGCCGGTGGCTCGTCATACGGGTCGAGAGGCCACGACCAGGTGCCCGAGGTGCTCGTTGTGCCGAGGCGCCGACGTGGCCGCCCGCCGACGCGTCGTCGCGGGAAAGACGCCTCCAGAGCGCGAGGTCCACCATGCGATCGCTCACACGAGCCATGCTCCTGCCGGCCCTGGCCTTCCTTCTCCTGGTCGCGGCCGCGGAGCCGACCGCGGCCCCGGCCGTGGGTGTGACACCCGTCCAGGACGTCTCCTTCGTGGGTCGGGTGGTGAGCCAGCGGACGGGCGCGCCGCTCTCCTCCGCCCAGGTCTACCTCGGGAACACGGGGCACGGGACCCTGACCGACGCCGACGGGCGGTACGCCTTCCGCGTCGCCCGGGCCCGCCTCGCCGACGGCGAGCACCGACTGATCGCCGATCTGATCGGCTATCACGCCGAAGAGGCGGTGGTGCGGGTGCCCCGGGACGTTCGCGGCGACACCGTCCGCATCGACTTCACCCTGCGCCAGGAGATCGTTGCGCTGGAGGAGCTGCAATACCAGGGGCGGCCGACGAGCGCCCAGGAAGCGGCCCGGAGGGGCCGGCCGAGCGCCCCGATCGCCGCCGACGCCAGCGCCTGGTCCGCCGGCCACCCCGGGGGCCGGTTCCCTCGGCATCCCGACTGGAATCGGGAGCAGTACGCCCACATCGACGAGAACCCGTGGCGGGCGGTGCGCGGCAATCCCCTCTCCACCTTCTCCATCGACGTCGATCGGGCCTCGTACAGCAACGTCCGCAGGTTCCTGCTCCGGGAGGGGCGGCTTCCCCCCACCGACGCCGTGCAGGTCGAGGAGATGATCAACTACTTCCCCTACGACTACAGGATGCCCGACGGCGACCACCCGCTGGCCGTCACCACCGAGCTCGGCGACGCCCCGTGGCGCGAAGGCCATCGGCTGCTGCGAATCGGCATGGCCAGCCGTCCCGTGGACACGAGGGACGCCCCGCCCAGCAACCTGGTCTTCCTCCTCGACGTCTCGGGCTCGATGAACCGGCCCGACAAGCTGCCCCTGGTCAAGCGCTCCATGCGCCTGTTGGTGAACGAGCTCCGGCCCGAAGACCGGGTGGCCATCGTCGTCTACGCCGGCGCGGCGGGCCTGGTGCTGGAGTCTACGTCGGGGGCCGAGAAGGAGCGGATCCTCGACGCCATCGCCCGGCTCGAGGCCGGGGGCTCCACCGCCGGCGGGGCCGGGCTCCGCTTGGCCTACCGGGTCGCCCGGGAGCACTTGCTGGAAGGCGGGAACAACCGGGTCGTGCTGGCCACCGACGGCGACTTCAACGTCGGCGAGAGCAGCGACTCCGAGATGATCCGGCTGATCGAGGAGAAGCGCGAGCAGGGCACCTTCCTCACCGTCCTCGGCTTCGGCACCGGCAACCTGCAGAACGAGAAGATGCAGAGCATCGCCCAGCACGGGAACGGCAACTACGCCTACATCGACTCGCTGATGGAGGCCCGGAAGGTCCTGGTGAGCGAGATGGGCGGCACGCTCCTGACCGTGGCCCAGGACGTCAAGCTGCAGGTCGAGTTCAATCCCGCCCGGGTCCGGGCCTACCGCCTGATCGGCTACGAGAACCGGCTGCTGGCCGACGAGGACTTCAACGACGACACCAGGGACGCCGGCGACCTGGGCGCCGGCCACCGGGTGACCGCGCTCTACGAGATCCTGCCGGTGGGCGTCGAATCGGACGTGACGGTGCGCGGCACCGACCCGCTCCGCTACCGGGAGCCGGGCGACGTCTCGAGCCGGGCCGAGAGCGACGAGGTCGCCTTCGTCCGGGTCCGCTACAAGCCGCCCCGGGGAAGCGAGAGCCGGCTCCTGGAGCATCCGGTTCCCGACGCGTCGGAGACCCCCTCCGCGGACTTCCGCTTCGCGAGCGCGGTCGCCGGGTTCGGCATGCTGCTCCGGGAGTCCGAGCACCGGGGCGACATCACCGCGTCACGGGTGCTGTCGCTGGCCAGGAGCGGGCTGGGGCCCGACGAGGAAGGGCATCGCCGGGGCTTCCTCGAGCTGGTCAGGGCGTACCAGCGGATCGGCGGGTGTGAGGGGGTTGCGGAGGGGGGTGATGGTGGGGGCTGCTAAGCGCATCGGGCGGCGGGCCAGGGGCGCGTCCCATCGGGCCATGGGCGCGCCCCAACCTTCCGTGCAGATTGCTGTGGTGCTCGCACACCCGGCAGAAGACCCTGGTGTTTCGGTGATCGGAGGGACGTGCCCTGACGGTCACCGTCCGTGTAGT
Organism: uncultured Gemmatimonadaceae bacterium; assembly: GCA_964567985.1. Classification (GTDB taxonomy): domain Bacteria; phylum Gemmatimonadota; class Gemmatimonadetes; order Longimicrobiales; family Gaopeijiaceae; genus CAZMPV01. The sequence goes on along the minus strand of CAZMPV010000031.1, from coordinate 10,695 downwards.
GGCTCAGGCCGAGGTTGCTGGAAGACGGACGTGCGTGGCGGAGGTCCGGAGAGGACGGTAAATTGAAGACATGACCGCGTCAGCAAAGACCCGGGACGAGATTGTCGGCCGTCTGAAAGACTCGGAGGCTGCCATCCGGCGTCTCGGCGTTCGTCGACTCGCGCTATTCGGCTCCTTTGTGCGCGGAGAGGGTGACGATGATTCCGACGTCGATCTCCTCGTTCAGTTCCACGACGGCCAGAAGACGTTCGACCGATTCCTGGAGCTTTCGGATCTCCTCGAGAGCATCACGGGTCGCGAGGTCGAGCTGGTGACGACCGAGGCCCTCTCCCCTTACATCGGCCCTCACATCCTGGCCGAGGCGGAGGATGTCCTTCGAGCCGCGTGACTACCTTCGCCACATCCTTATCCGAGGTGGATTATCTGCTTCGAGAGAGTGAAGGCTGGGATGTGGTCGAGAACAAGATTCCGGATCTGAAGAAGGAGATCGAATCTGCGCTCCGGGCGGATTCGGAGGATCCGTGACGGAGGCGGCTGAGCGGATGAAGGTCAGCCGGGTTCGGCTGTCGGAGCTGGTCAACGGGTCCCTTCCCTCCAACGCCGATCCCGGGACCCGGAATCTTCCCCGGAGTGCGAAAAAGTTCGGGTCGCCGTGAACCCCCGGGACACCAGCGGCCCGTAGGGGGTAGTGTCGACGGGCCGGATCCCCCGGGATCCGCTCTGCCCCCATCGTTCCCGCACGGAAGGAAGTCGGCCATGAACCTCCTCCTCTCCTGGCTCATCCTCACGGTGGCCGTCTACCTGACGGCCGCGATCCTCCCGGGATTCCACGTGAAGAGCTTCGGCGGCGCCTTCCTCGTCTCCGCCGTCTTCGGCGTCCTGAACTTCTTCCTGGGCTGGATCTTCTTCGTCCTCTTCGCCATCGGGACCCTCGGGATCGCGCTCCTCCTGGCCTTCATCACCCGGTGGATCATCGACGCCATCGTCCTGAAGATCACCGACGCCGTCAGCGACACCCTGACCATCGACAGCTTCGGCTGGGCCCTCGGCGGCGCCGCCCTCATGTCGTTCCTGGGGACGCTGGGCGAGTGGATGGTGCGGGGGGTGTTCTAGGGACGCCGGCGGCCGGCGTCAGTACTCCACCGCCTCCACATCCGTCCGGCTGAAATCCTCTCCCTTGAAGAGGAGCGGCTCGCGTTCCGCCATGGCGATCCCGTAGGTCAGGCAGTCGCCGAAGTTCAGCACGCCGGGCTCCCCGACGCCCTTTCCGAAGCGCCCGTAGGCCAGCCGTGCGAGCCGGGCGGCTGCCAGCGACATGGGGATCACCCGAATGTCCGCCCGCTCCAGAAGCGCGTCGAGGGCCACCTCGCCGCCGGATCCCTTCTTCGCGTGCATGACGGCGGCGGCTTCGACCAGCGTCGGCGCGCCCACGAGCCTGGTGTCGTCCCGGGAGAGGGCCCGGATCATCGGAGTGGCCTCGGGCTCGTCCAGGAGGACGGCCAGCAGGGCCGAGGTGTCGAGGACCATCGGCTAGGCGGGCAGGCCCGTCTCGTCGTAGCCCAGGATCTCGTCCGGATCCCGGGGGTCGCAATCCGGAAGGTCGGCGACGAAGCGCTGGATCTCGCCGATCTCGGCCAGGAGCACGTCGGGCTCGGTGGACTCGACCCGGGCCTCGAGCGCTGCCTCCAGCGCGCTGGTCACGGCGTCGGTGAGCGTGCTGCCCCTGGCCTCGGCCAGCTCCCGGGCCATCCGGTGGGCCTCGTCGTTCTTGATGTTGAGGGCCATGCTGTCTCCTCATGGGTGGAATGGTAGAAAATAGTATATATATCTACCATTTCCAAGCCTTCCATCCACCTCGCCGTCGCCAGTGGAGCAACGGAGGCTCCCCGAGCTTCGCATCTCCCTCCCTCCCATCTAGATTCCGGAGGGATCACGGCACGCCTCGCTTCCGTGGGAGGGCGGGATCACGACGTCCGACGCAGCCGACCGGGGCCTGGAGGCGTTCGATCGCCGCCGGTGGTCCGAGGCGTACGAGCGCCTCGCGGCCGCCGATCGGGAGGGCGGGCTCGAGCCCGGCGCCCTCGAGCGCCTGGCCACGGCCGCCTACCTGGTGGGCCGTCCGGACAGGAGCGCCGAGGTCTGGGGGCGGGCCCACCAGGAATACCTGGAGCGGGACGATCCCGTGGGCGCGGCCCGCTGCGCGTTCTGGCTGGGCTTCCAGCTCCTCATGCGGGGAGAGCGCGCCCGGGGGGGCGGATGGGTGGCCCGGGCCGAACGGCTGCTGGACGACGGGGAGCGGGACTGCCCGGAGCGGGGCTTCCTGCTGCTCCCCAGGGGCCTGCGCCTGATGGCCGAGGGCGATCCCGAGGCCGCCCGGGAGTGCTTCGTCCGGGCGGGCCGGATCGGGGAGCGCTTCGAGGCTCCGGACCTGGTCGCCCTCTCCCGGCTCGGACGGGGACAGGCCCTGGTCCGCTCCGGGGAGCTGGAGGCGGGCCTGGGGCTGCTGGACGAGGCGATGGCCGCGGTGGAGGCCGGCGGCCTGGGCCCGGTGGTCGTCGGGACGATCTACTGCGCCGTGGTCGAGACGTGCCACGAGATCCTCGACCTCCGGCGCGCGAAGGAGTGGACGGCGGCCCTGAGCGACTGGTGCGCGTCACAGCCCGACCTGGTGCCCTTCCGCGGCCAGTGCCTCGTGCGCCGCTCGGAGATCCTGCGCCTCCAGGGCGACTGGTCCGACGCCCTCGAGGAGGCGCGTCGGGCGACCCGGATCCTCTCCGCTCCCGGGGCGGAGCCCGGCGCGGGCAAGGCCTTCTACGAGCAGGCGGAGCTCCACCGGCTCAGGGGCGAGTTCGAGGAGGCCGAGGAGGCGTACCGGGAGGCCGGCCGGCGGGGGCGCTCGCCCCAGCCGGGGCTGGCCCGGCTCCGCCTGGCCCAGGACCGGGTCGACGACGCGGAGGCGGCGATCCGTCGGGTCGTGGAGGAGACGGCCACGCCGCTGGACCGGGCCGACGTCCTCCCCGCCTACGTGGAGATCATGCTGGCCGCCGGAGACGTGGAGGCGGCCCGCGCCGCCACGGACGAGCTGTCGGAGCTCGCCGGGGAGCTGGACGCCCCGCTGCTGCGCGCCCGGGCCGCCGGCGCCCGGGGCGCCCTCCACCTCCACGACGGCGATCCCGGGGCCGCCCTCTCCGAGCTCCGCGCCGCCCGGGCCACCTGGGACGCGCTGGAGGCGCCCTACGAGGCGGCCCGCCTCCAGCTCCTGATCGCCCGGGCCTGCCGGGAGCTGGGCGACGCCGACACGGCGGAGCTCGAGCTCGACGGGGCGGTCGCGACCCTGGAACGTCTCGGGGCGTCGGCGGAGCTGGCCCGGGTCGCCGACCGGGACCGGGAGAGCTCCCCGCCCCCGGACGCCCACGGCCTCACGCCCCGGGAGCTGGAGGTGCTCCGGCTGGTGGCGTCTGGGGCGACGAACCGGGCGGTCGGCGAGGAGCTCTTCATCAGCGAGCGAACCGTCGAGCGCCACGTCTCCCACATCTTCCGCAAGCTGGGCGTCTCCTCCCGGACGGAGGCGACGGCCTTCGCCTACGAGCACGGGCTCGTCTGAGCCTTCCCCTCATGTGGGTGTTTTCACCCATGCCCCCGCCGGTCCCGGATTTGGGGGTTTTCCCCGAAGCGCGCCGCCCCGGAACTCCGGAAGTTTGAAGTGAGGCTCGGGCCCGAGGGCTCGAGCCCGAGCAGCGAACCGGAACGCGAAGGGGGGAGGCAGCGATGGAAGCGGCAGCGGAAGTCCGGGATCGCGATCGCCGGGCGGGCGGGAGCGAGGCTCGTGCGCGGCTCACCGAAGGACTGCCGGTGAGGGAGCGGCGGGGGGACGTGGCGGGGACGAGAACCGCGTGGCTCGAGGGAGGCGAGGGCCCGCCCCTGATCCTCCTCCACGGCCCGGGCGAGTCGGGGGTCAACTGGCGGTGGGTGATCCCGGAGCTGGTGCGGACCCACCGGGTCGTGGCCCCGGACCTGCCGGGTCACGGCGCCTCGGGAGGGACCGAAGCGCGCTGGACCGAGCCCGAGATCCTGGAGTGGCTGAACGCGCTGATCGAGGACACCTGCCCCCGGCCCCCGGTGCTGGTGGGCCACGTCCTGGGCGGCGCCGTCGCCGCCCGCTTCGCCCGACGCCGGGGGGAGCGGATCGGCGGCCTCGTGCTCGTGGACTCCCTGGGGCTGGCGCCCTTCCGGCCGTCGCTCCGCTTCCTGGCCGCCCTGATCGGCTTCCAGGCCCACCCCACCGAGACCACCTATCGCTGGTTCATGGGCCAGTGCGCCCACGACCTCGACGCGCTGCGGGAGCGCATGGGCGAGCGCTGGGAGGCCTTCGTCACCTACAACCTCGAGCTGGCCACGGGCCCCCAGGGGAAGGCGGCCGGCCGGATGCTCAAGGAGCTGGGCCTGCCCCGGATCCCCCCGGAGGAGCTGGAAAAGATCGCCGTGCCGACGACGCTGATCTGGGGCCGGCACGACCGGGCGAATCGCCTGCGCGTCGCCACCGAGGCGAGCGAGCGCCACGGGTGGCCCCTCCACGTGGTCGAGGAGGCCGCCGACGACCCGGCGCGGGACCGGCCCCGGGCGTTTCTGAAGGCGCTCCGCGCCGCGCTCTCACACACCTGAGCTCACATACCTGAAGGGGAGGCACGACCATGTCCGAGAGAGCCTACGACCGGGCGTTCGCGAAGAAGGCGGCGGAGAGCTACGAGCGCAACTTCGTCCCGTCCATCGGCGCGCCCGTGGCGGCCGGGCTGATCGAGGCGGCCGATCTCCGGCCCGGCGAGCGGGTGCTGGACGTGGCGTGCGGCACCGGGATCGTCACCCGCCTCGCCGCCGACCGGGTGGGAGCGGAGGGCTCCGTGGCGGGGCTCGATCCCAACCCGGCGATGCTCGCGGTGGCCCGGGAGGCCGCCTCCGGCGAGGCGCCGATCACCTGGCACGAGGCGCCGGCCGAGGAGATACCCCTGGACGACGAGGGCTTCGACGCGGTCCTCTGCGGCATGGGGCTCCAGTTCTTCGGCGACCGGGCCGCCGCGCTCCGGCAGATCCGCCGCGTCCTGGTCCCCGGCGGCCGCTTCCTGGCCAACGTGCCGGGGCCCGCGCCGCCCCCGCTCCAGGCGATGGCGGACGCCCTCGGCCGCCACGTCGGTCCCGAGAGCGCCTCCTTCGTGGACGCCGTCTTCTCCCTCCACGACGCCGACGAGCTCCGGAGCCTGGCCGAGGGGGCGGGCTTCGACGCGGTGGAGGTCGGCTCCGACGAGACGGCGCTCGCCCTGGGCGATCCCGGGGAGTTCCTCTGGCACTACGTGGAGAGCACGCCGATCGCCGCGGAGGTCGCGCAGCTCGACGAGGAGCGCCGCGGCGCCCTGGAGCGGGACTTCGTCGAGGCGTGTCGGCCCTACGTGGCGGACGGGGGCCTAGGGGGCGCGGTCCGGATGACCACGCTGGTGGCGACGAAGTAGGGAAGGGGGCGTGGGCCGCCCCCTCCCCGGTCCCGCTCCTTCCTCAGTCCCCCGCCGCCGGCTCGCCCCGGGGCTCGTCCCGGCGCACCCGGTCCAGGACCTCGAGCTCCTCGGGCGCCACCTTCCCGGGCACGGGCACCAGCATGGGCGTGGTCTCCCGGTAGCGCTCGTACGCCTCGCCGTGGAACCGCACGAGGTCCCGCTCCTCGAGCTGGATCGCCGCGAGCATGTAGCCGGTGGTGGCCACGGCGAAGAGCAGGTGGCCCAGCGTCATGGTCGGGATCGCCCAGAAGGCGATGAGGAAGCCCAGGAGCAGCGGGTGCCGCACGTACTTGTAGAACAGCCGCGTCCGGAACTTCAGGGGCTCGTACGGACGCTCCTTGAGCTTCAGCCACACCTGACGCAGGCCGAAGAGGTCCCAGTGGCTGATCACGAAGGTGGAGACCAGCACCAGCCCCCAGCCCAGGCCGAAGACGGTCCAGAGCAGGTAGCGGCCGGCGTCGGACTCGATCTGCCAGACCACCTCGGGCATGGGGCGCCACTGCCAGAAGAGGAGGATCAGCACCAGGCTCGAGATGAGCACATAGGTGCTCCGCTCGATGCTCTCCGGGACGATCTTCGTCCACCACTCCTTGAAGCCCTGGCGGGCCATGCCGCTGTGCTGGACCGCGAAGAGCACGAGAAGCCCGCAGTTGACCAGCAGGGCTTCGCCCATGCCGGCCTCGGGACCGCCGGCGTCGATGGTGCGGGGCACGGCGAAGCCGCCGACGAAGGCGATCGAGTAGAGGAAGGTGCCGAGGAAGATTCCGTAGCTTACGACGCCGTACAGGAATGCGAGGACGCGGCTCATCGGCTCTCCTCCTTCCGGGCCCGCAGGACGATTCCCTCGGCGCCGAACGACGCCGCCACGCTCCGGGTCTCCTCCGAGGGGCTCCGGGCGAAGTAGTCCAGCCGGGAGAGGACCTCCACGTCCTCGAAGCCGGCCGCCCGGAAGTGCTCCAGGTACTCGTTCTCCTTCGTCGCTCCCACGATGCACTCGGCCCACAGCTCGGGCTTGCTCCGGCACGCCTCCGAGGGGGTCTCGGCCAGGACGATGTCGGCCACCTGGAGGCGGCCGCCGGGCCGCAGCACCCGGTGGATCTCGCCGATGGCCTTCGGCTTGTCGGGCACCAGGTTGAGCACGCCGTTGGTGGTCACGGCGTCCACCGAGGCGTCGGGCAGGGGGATGTCTTCGGCGTCGCCGTCCAGGACCCGGACGTTGTCGGCGCCCATGGCCTCGGCGTTCCGCCGGAGCCGCTCTCGCATGGCCCGGGTCATGTCCAGGCCCAGGACCTCGCCCTCCGGCCCCACCAGGAGGCTGGCGATCAGGGCGTCGGTGCCCGACCCCGAGCCCACGTCGAGCACCCGGTCGCCCTTCCGGATCACATCGGCCGTGAAGGGGCAGCCCACCCCGGCGAAGGAGTCCAGTGCCCCGTCCGGCACCCGGTCCAGGTGCTCGGGGTCGTAGCCCTCGAACTCGCACGCGGGGCGGCCCGTGGGAAAGTGGAAGCCCCCCTCGGGGTCCCGGGCCAGGTCGGTGTACATGCGGCGCACGGCGTCCAGGATGACGTCGCGCTCGTCGGAGGTGATGACGACCATCGGTGGCCCTCCTTCTCGGGTCAGGACTCTTTCGGCATGCGGCGGAGGAGACTCCTCACCCGGGACTCGAACTCCGGGGAGACCGGCTCCTCCTTGAGGTCTTGGCGGATGCGCGCCCGGAGGCGCTTCTCGAACTCGGCCCGGGAGAAGCAGCTCCGGCACCGCTCCAGGTGCCGGTCCACTTCGGCCTCGTCCTCGGCGTCCAGCTCGCCGTCCAGATAGGCGGCCAGGCGCCGGACGGCCTCGGCGCATCCGATCGTCTCGTCGGTCGTCGCGGTATCGTCTCGCTCGCTCATTCGGCTTTCGCCTCTCTTTCGGGTCGGGACGGAGGATCGTCGTCGACGGGCTCCCTCAGGCCCGCGTCCACGGCGTGGCTCCAGAGCCCTTCCTGCAGCTTCGAACGGGCCCGGGACAGCCGGGAGCGCACCGTGCCCACGGGAATCTCCAGCACCTCGGCGATCTCGGCGTAGGAGAGCCCCTGCACGTCGGCCAGCAGCACCACGCAGCGGTGGATCTCGGGCAGCCCGTCCACGGCTCGCCGGAGGTCCTCCTCGAGCAGGCTCTGGAAGAACTCCTCCTCGGGGTCGCTCCACCAGAGGAGGAAGGGCTGGTGCAGCCGCTCGAAGATGGAGAACGAGGGCTCGTCCTCGCCTTCGCCGGGCAGCGGGACCTCGTCGGGACCCGCATCCTGCTTCCGCCGCCGGGCCGCCTGGCAGTTGCGCATGATGCTGAATAGCCACGCCCGGAGCTTGTCACGGTCCTTCAGGTCGTCCCGGTGCTCCCAGCCCCGGGCCACCGCCTCGGCCACCACGTCCTCGGCCTCGGCCTGATCGTCGGCCATGCGGCGGGCCACGCCCAGCAGCTCGGGCAGGAGCTCGACGACCTCCTCCTCGAACCATCCGGCGTCGTCGGCGGACCGGGACTCGGATTCGCTCACGGCTCGGCTGCGCCTCGGGGCTCCGGGTACGGTGCGGCCGCCGGATGCGACCGCCTTCTATTTGGGACGATGCAACATGGGCCGGATGAGTTCCATTGTTGTCTGCCGCCGGTTCGCGCTGACTCGACCGCCCATTCGATCGCCCGGTGGCGGGCACGTTCTTTTCTTCTCACGGGGCTTCTAAATCCTGGCCGAGGTGCCGTCGGGGGAGCGCTCGGACGGCGACGATGAGCGGAACCTGGAAACGTAGACCAAGTATACTCAGTCTACCAATCCGCCACTCAAACCCGGACCGCGAGCCATGACACCGGTCGCCGATCGTCCCCTGAGCGTGAAGCTCCGACCCTGGCTGGAAGACGAGCTGCGACGGGAGTTTCGCGAGCGCGGTGAGAGCGTCTCGGAGGGCCTCCGGCGCGTGCTCGAGGAGTGGTGGGCCGAACATCACCTGGGTGCGATCGAGTTCCGGGACGGCGTCGGGGGTCGACGAGCGGCCGTGGAAGGAGGCCCCGACGTCTGGGAGATCGTCTGGGTGCTTCGCGACTACGACGGCGACGTGGATGCCCTCCGGGATCACTTCTCGTGGCTGGAGGAGGACGCCCTGGACTCGGCGCTGGCCTATTACGACCGCTTCCCGGATTCCGTCGACGCCCTGATCGAGGAGAACGAGCGGGTCGGACGGCGACTGGCCGAGCGGCTCGAGTAGCGGGTGGCGCCGCCCCTGCTATTCGACGTCCACGTCCATCGCCGGGCCTGTGAGCTCCTCCGGGAAGCCGGGATCGACGCGGTCCACGCGGCGGAGGAAGGGCTCGCCGAGGCCGACGACCTGGATCTGCTGCTGGCGGCGGCGGAGCGGGGCCGGGTGGTGGTGACCCGCAACTATCGACACTTTGCCCCGCTGGTGCGGGCCCTGGGCCGGCGCGGGGAATCCTTCCCGGGAGTGCTCTTCCTTTCCCCCGCCATCCCCCAGTCCGATCTGGAGGGGCACGTGAGGGCCGTCTCGGACTGGTGCGCCCGCGCCGGAGACGACAATCCGGTGCGAAGCACCTACGGCTGGCTCGGACCGGCGGACCGTCGGAGGGATCGGCCGCCCGGATGAGGCCGCCGTCACTCCGCGGCCCGCCGCTGACCCTCCAGCACCCGAACCAGAAGCAGAACGGCCGTGATCAGCAGAAACGCCGCGCCGGCCATGACCGGGATCGAGACGAAGCCGAAGAAGGCCAGGTAGATCGCCGAGCAGGGAACGCCGCCCTGGCAGGTGGCCGCCTCCGGGCACGGCAGGTGCTGGATCGTCACGTGCCAGGCCGAGATCCCGAAGCCCACCACCGAGAGGGGAAGCCCGTAGCGCCACACCCCCACGTCCTTTCGCCAGAGGGCCACGCCCGTGACCACCAGGAGGGGGTACATGGCGATGCGCTGGAACCAGCAGAGCTTGCAGGGGACGAGCCCGGCGATCTCCGACAGGTAGAGGCTGCCGGAGACCGCCACCAGGGAGACGAAGGCCGCCCAGCCGATGGGATGCCGCTCGAGGCCGCCGAGGCGGCCCCGGAGCCAGGAGCGACCGCCCGGGACGGCCAGCGCGGCCAGGAGCCCGACGCCCGTCGCCAGAGCGACGAGGGAGAGGGCGGCGAGGGTGAACTTGATCGTGAGGTCGAGATTCAAGGGACGGCCTCTCCGGACGAGGAACGCGTGGATCCCCGGGTAGAAGAGCACCCGGGCGGGGCGGGAGTCAAATCGCGGTTGCCCCGCCCCGCGCCTCCGGGCTATGCATGCAACCTTGATGTCCCCGATTCCCGACCGGAATCCAGAGTGAGCCCGAAGGACCGAAGGAGGACCGCATGACCGCCCGTGCCCGAACCGCCGCCTGGACCTCCACCACCCTCCTCGCCCTCGCCGCCCTCCTCCTCGCCCCGGCCCTGGCCGAAGCCCAGGGCCGGCCGAACCGTCCCGTGCTCCACGGCCGCCACTGGGTGGCCGTCACCGGCACGCCACTGGGGGCCGAGGCGGGCGCGCAGATCTTCAGAGAAGGCGGCAACGCGGTGGACGCCGCGGCGGCCATGCTGGCGGCCACCTCCACCATGTGGGACGTCCTCTCCTGGGGCGGCGAGACCCAGGCCCTGATCTACGACCCGAACGCCGACGAGGTGGTGGGGATCAACGCGGCCGGCGTCGCTCCCACCGGCGCCACGGTCGAGCGCTACCGGGAGGAGGGCCACGAGTACCCGCCGAGCTACGGGCCCCTGGCGGCCATCACCCCGGGCACGCCGGGGGGGCTCATGACCATGGTGGCCGAGTACGGCAAGCTGAGCCTCGCCCAGGTCCTGGAGCCGGCGATCCAGATGGCCCGGGAGGGCTACGCCATGGACGAGGGCACGGCCCGGAGCATCCAGCGCTCGAAGGAGTGGATCGCGAAGTGGGAGTCCTCGAAGGACGTCTACTGGACGCAGCCGGAGAACGAGGAGCACCCGGGGCCGTACCCCGGAGAGATCTTCAGGCAGCCGGACCTGGCCAACACCCTGGAGAAGCTGGTCGAGGCCGAGCGGGAGGCCCTGGAGAACGGCGCCTCACGCGCCGAGGCGATCTACGCGGCCCAGGAGCGCTTCTACGAGGGCGACATCGCCC
>CAZMPV010000030.1:5911-14659 GCA_964567985.1 uncultured Gemmatimonadaceae bacterium | reverse complement strand
CGTCGGGCCGGAGGAGGACCTGCTGGAACATGGCGTCGGCGATCCGGTCCTTGATCACGACCCGGCCGTCCGGCTCGGCGCCCTCCCAGATCTCCTTCTCCGGGATCGTCCGGTCCCCGAATTCCTCTTCGGCGACCTCGTAGCCCCAGTCCCGGAAGGAGCCCTCCGTGAACTTCATGATGTTGCCCTTGTGCATCAGGGTCACCGAATCCCGTCCCCGCTCCAGGGCGTAGCGGATCGCCGCCGCCACGAGGCGCTTCGTGCCCAGGGGGCTGATCGGCTTGATCCCGATGCCGCTCTCCTCCCGGATCTCGGCCCCCATCTCGTCCACCAGGAAGCGACGGACCTTCTCGGCCTCCGGAGTCCCGGACTGCCACTCGATCCCGGCGTAGACGTCCTCGGTGTTCTCCCGGAAGACCACCACGTCGAGCTTCTCGGGCTCGGTGACCGGGGAGGGCACGCCGGGGATCCAGCGACAGGGTCGGATGCAGGAGTAGAGGTCCAGGACCTGTCGGAGCGTCACGTTCAGGGAGCGGATGCCTCCGCCCACCGGCGTCGTCAGGGGACCCTTGATGCCGACCTTGAACTCCCGCAGCGCCCGGACGGTCTCGTCGGGGAGCCACTCGCCGGTCTTCTCGTGGGCCTTCTCGCCGGCGAAGATCTCCATCCAGACGATCTCGCGCTCGCCTCCGTAGGCGTTCTCGACGGCGGCGTCCACGACCACCCGGGTGGCACCCCAGACGTCGGGGCCGATCCCGTCGCCCTCGATGAAGGGGATGATCGGTCGATCGGGAATCCGGAGCGCGCCGTCGTCGGACGTGATCCGTTCTCCCCCGTCGGGGACCGTCGCGTGCTCGTAGTCGGCCATTCACTTCCTGGGGTTGGAGTTCCTGTGACTAGAAGCCTGGCGGGTTCGCCGCGGGCCGCCCGAAGTTATTGAGAGCCGACGGGCGGAAGCAAGGCGGCGACGGGACGTTCCGCCCCCTCCGGCCCGGCGACGAGAGAGGGATCCCGGAGGCGGCCGAGGCGTAGATTCTCCTCCGGAGATCGACACCGACGCCCCGTTTCCGAGAGAGGTGACGAATGAGCCCGAGAGAGGCGCCCCGCGTGGTCATCGTCACGGGGGGAAGCGGCGCCCTGGGACGCTGGATCGTCCGGGAGCTCGCGGCGGCCGGGAGCCGGATCGTCGCCCCCTCCCGCTCGCCGGAGGAAGCGGGCGAGGTCGACGCCTTCCTGGCCGGGGAGCTCGCCGGCAGGGCGGAGATCCCCGTCTCCTGGAAGCCCTGCGACGTGACCGAAGCCGCGGCCGTGGAGGGGCTGGTGGAGGACACCGTCGACGCCCACGGCGGCGTGGACGCCCTGGTCAACGGCGTCGGCGCCTTCGAGATGGGCTCCCTGGAGGAGACCGGCCCGGACGCCTGGGAGCGGATGATGGCGCTGAACGCCACCTCGGCCTTCCTCTCCTCCCGGGCCGTCGCCCCCGCCATGCGCGAGGACGGCGGGGGCGCGATCGTCAACGTGGCGTCGATGCCGGCGCTGGCACGGGGAGGCGCGAAGATGAGCGCCTACGCGGCGTCCAAGTCGGCGCTGCTGAACCTGACGTACTCCCTGGCCGAGGAGCTCCGCCCGGACGGGATCACGGTGAACGCCATCGTCCCCACGGTCATCGACACGCCGGCGAACCGGGAGGCGATGCCCGACGCCGACACCTCCAGCTGGCTCCATCCCCGGGAGATCGCCCGGGTGGTGGCCTTCCTGGTCGGCGATGACGGGCGGGCGGTCAACGGCGCCGCGATCCGCCTCGCCCGGGAGTAGCCGGACGTCTCACTCCCCCCCGTCCCGCTCCTCCAGGACCCGCTCCACGGTCCGCTCGAGGTAGGCGACGGGCTGGGCGCCGACGGCCCCGTAGCGCTCTCCGAAGACGTAGGTGGGCGTTCCGGTGATCCCCAGTCGCCGGGCCTCGGCCGTCGTCTCCTGGAGCACCGGGTCGTAGCGGCCCTCTTCCAGGGCCCGGCTCAGGGCCGACACGTCGAGCCCGGAGGCCCCGGCGATCTCCCGGAGCACCTCCCGGTCGCCCAGGTCCCGTCCATCGCCGAAGTAGGCCCGGAAGAGGGCGTCGTGGAAGGCCTGGAAGCGGTCGGGCTCGACGTCCTGGGCGTAGGCCGCCGCGGCGAGAGCCTCGTGGGTGTTGGAGACCTTCGGCCGGTTCCCGATCTCGAGGCCCTCGTCGGCGGCCTGCTCCCGGAGGCGGGCCTGCATCGCCTTCCACTGCTCTTCGGGGTAGCCGAGCTCCTCGACGGGCATCCCCTCCCGGGGCACCTCCGGGTGGATCTCGAAGGGCTTCCACTCCACGTCCAGGGTCACCCGGCCCGAGAGCTTCTCCTTCAGCCGATCGAGTCGCCGGGAGCCGATGTAGCACCAGGGGCAGGTGTAGTCGCTGTAGACCGAGACCGGAACGAGGGCCGGCCCGGAGTCGGAAGTTCCGGTGCCGGGGCCGACGCCGGAGATGTCGGTTGCGGACATGGCTGGATCCGGGTCGCTGGCGGGAGAGTCTCGACCGTCGTTGAAGTACTCGCTCGACCGGGGGGCGTTCCGGTCCGGCGCCCCGCCCCGCCCCGGGCGTCGGGAACCCCCGGGGTCTATCCCTCGGCGACGCCTTCCAGCGTCTCGTCCACCAGGAGATCGACCACGGGCTCCAGGCCTTCCTCCCCGTCGCCGTAGCGGGCGAGCTGGCGGTCGGCGCTCGTGCCCTCCTCCATGATCGTGTAGGCGTATTCGGCGGCCGCCCGGCTGCCCAGGTCGTCGAGGACGTCGTCCAGGAACCAGCCCACGAGCTCGTCGAGGAGCTCCCGGGCGTCCATCTCCTTCTCCTTGCCCAGGTCTATGAGCTTGCCGTCCAGGCCGTAGCGCACGGCCCGCCACTTGTTCTCCTCGATGAGCTCCGCCGGGTAGACCCGGAACGTCAGGTTGTCCCGGCGGAGCCTCCAGAGCTTGGCGACGATCGCCTGGAAGAGAGCGGCGATGCAGACCGCCTCGTCCACCCGGGTGCAGACGTCGCAGATCCGGAACTCCAGGGTGTCGTAGACCGGGTGGGGGCGGACGTCCCACCAGATCTTCGAGCCGTCCTCGATGGAGCCGACCCGGACCATGGTGTCGACCATCTCCCGGTAGGCGCCCCAGCTCGAGTGGACCCGGGGCACGCCGGTCCGGGGGAAGTTCCGCCAGACCACGCTCCGGTACGACTTGAGCCCGGTGTTCCGACCGTGCCAGAAGGGCGAGGAGGTGGAGAGGCAGAGGAGGTGGGGGAGGAAGTAGCGGGCGACGTTCATGGCGTCGATGAGGAAGTCCCGGTCCTCGATGCCCACGTGGACGTGCATCCCGAAGATCAGGTTCTTCCGGGCGATCTCCTGGAGGTCCTCCTGGAGGGAGACGTAGCGCTCCAGGGGCGTGATCTCCTGCTCCAGCCAGGAAGAGAAGGGGTGGGTGCCGGCCGCGGCGATCGTGAAGCCGCTCTCCGACGCCAGGTCGTAGACGGTCCTGCGGAGGCGGATCAGCTCGTCCCGGAGCTCGTCCGGGGTCTGGCATACGGAGCTGCCCACCTCGACCACCGACCGGTGCAGCTCCGGCTTGATCTCCTGGATCGTGACGTGGTCGCCTTCGAGGATCTCCTGGATGTAGGAGCGGAGCTCCCGGGTCTCGGGATCGAGGATCTGGTACTCCTCCTCGATGCCCAGGGTCAGTGAGGGGGGCTTCATCGTGGCCTTCGGGACCGAGTGGCGGCGTCGCGAGCGGGGCGTCAGCGGGTCGCTCCAGTCCGAACCTAAGGTCCGACGGGACGATTGACATCTTCTTCCACGGCCCCTTCCCTCGCCCGCCACCCCGTCTTGCCGCTCGCCGGATATTCGGCTTATCTTCGGTTTCGGTGTTTTTTCGGTATCTTTCGTCGCCCCGACCCTCCGCTCCGAAGTCATGGCCGAGCCCCCCCGCCCCTCCCGCTCCCCGTCGCGCTGGCGCTCCCCGGAGGCCCCGGACGAGGAGGGCGCCGGGCCGTCGTCCTCCTCCCGGACCTCCGGCTTCGGCCCGGGCCCGGGAAGCCGCCTGGCCCTCTGCCTCTGGCTCCCCACCTTCGAGCTGCGCCTGGAGCTGGTGCGCTCGCCCGAGCTCGACGCCACCTCGGTGGCGCTCCTGGCCCCGGCCGAAGGGAGCCGGCAGCGGATCTGGCAGGTCTCGGAGAACGCCCACCAGGCCGGCGTGCGGGCCGGGCAGACGGTCTCCCGGGCCGTGGGGCTCTGCCCGTCCCTGACGCTCCTGGAGCCCGACCCCACCCACTACGACGCCGCCCACGAGGAGATGGTGGAGGCCCTGGCCGCCCTCACCCCGGTGGTGGAGCCGGCCGGCCGGGGCCGGGTCTTCCTGGGGATGGACGGCCTGAACCGCCTCTACGGCTCGCCGGAGAACCAGGTCCGGCGGGGGCTGAGGACCCTCTTCCGGGTCTTCCCGGACCCCCTGGTGGCGGCGACCCGGGCGGGCTGGGCCCCGGGGAAGTTCGGCGCCTGGGTGGCGGCGGTCCGGGCCCGGCCCGGCGAGCCGGTGGTGGTGCCCGAGGACGACCTCCGGGACTTCCTGGCCGGCTGCCCGGTCTCGGCGCTCCCGGTGGGCGAGGCCGTCCGCGAGCGCCTGGAGCGGCTCGGCGTCTCCTCCCTGGGCGAGCTGGCCCGGATCCCCGAGCCGGCCCTGGTGGCCCAGTTCGGCGACGACGGCCGGAAGGCCCGGGCCTGGGCCACCGCCGAGCGCCTCGATCCCGTGCGCCGGGTCCACCGGCCCCGACCCATCCGGACCGCCCTGGACTTCCCTTCACCGGTGGGCCGGACCCGGACCCTCCACGCCGCCCTGGACCGGCTGGTGGAGCGGGCCCTGGACCGGCCCGCCCGCCGGGGCCGGAGCGTGCGGGAGGTCCGGCTGAGCGGCCCCCTGGAGGGCGGCGGCTCCTGGTCGGTGGAGGCCGTGCTCCGGGAGCCCACGGCCGAGCGGGTCCGCATCGCCTCTCCCCTGCGCACCCGGATCTCCCTCTCCCCGCCGCCCCGGGCCGTGGAGGGGCTGGCCCTGGAGCTGCTGGACTTCGGTCCTCCGGCCTCCCAGGAGGACCTCTTCGGGCGGCGCGACGCCCCGGGTCGGGCCGCCGAGGGCCGGACGCTGGAGCGGGGCCGGGTGCCCCCCTCCCTCAAGGAGGCGGTGAAGGAGCTCAAGCTGAAGCTGGGCCACTCCCCCCTCTACCGGGTCGTGGAGGTGGACCCCTTCTCCCGGATCCCGGAGCGGCGCCACGCCCTGCTGAACTTCGATCCCACGTGAGCGGGAGCGAGCGGAAGCTCCGACCCCTGAACACCCCCTCGCCCGTGACCGTCCGGACCGGCGAGAACGGCCGGCCCACGGCGGTGGGGCCCGGGGACGAAGGGTCGACGACCGGCTCCGGGCTCCGCCGGGTCGTGCAGATCCGGGAGGTCTGGCGGATCGACGACGAGTGGTGGCGGGATCCCGTCTCCCGCCTTTACTTCGACGTGGTCCTGGACAGCGGGCGGCGAGCCGTCCTATATCGGGACCTGGTCCGGGGAGGCTGGTATCGGCAGGACGAATGAGCCCCTCCCGGACCACCGTCGCCACGGACATCCCCACCGCCGGGAGGCTCCATGAGCCAACACGCCCCTTTCTCCGAGCAGGTCGACCGACACTTCCGGCGGGCCGCCGCTCTCACGGACATCCCCGAGGGCCTCCTGGACCAGATCCGGATCTGCAACACCGTCCTCCACGTCCGCTTTCCCCTGGAGCGGGACGACGGAACGATCCAGGTCCTCCACGGCTGGCGGGCCCACCACTCCAACCACAAGCTCCCGGTCAAGGGCGGCATCCGCTACGCCCCCATGGCCTCGGAGGACGAGGTCACGGCCCTGGCGGCGCTGATGACGTACAAGTGCGCCCTGGTGGACGTCCCCTTCGGCGGCGCGAAGGGGGCGGTCCTCATCGACCGCGACGACTTCAGCCCCTCCGAGATCCGACGCCTCACGCGGCGCTACACCTTCGAGCTGAACCAGAAGGGCTACATCGGGCCCGGGACCGACGTGCCGGCCCCGGACTACGGCACCGGCGCCCAGGAGATGGCCTGGATCGTGGACACCTACACGACCCTCACCGACTCCCCGCTCAACGCCGCCGGCTGCGTCACGGGCAAGCCCCTGCCCCAGGGCGGCATCCGGGGCCGGACCGAAGCCACCGGCCGGGGCGTCTTTTTCGGGATCCGGGAGGCGTGCGCCCAGACCGAGGACATGCGGGCCCGGGGACTCGAGCCCGGCCTGGAGGGGAAGACCGTGGTGGTGCAGGGCCTCGGCAACGTCGGCTATTACGCCGCGAAGTTCATCCAGGAGGGCGGCGGGGTGATCGTGGCGATCGCCGAGCGGGAGGGGGCGATCCACGATCCCGACGGGCTGGACGTGGAGGCGGTCCACCGGCACCGGCGGGAGACGGGGTCGATCCTCGGCTTCCCGGGGGCGGAGGAGATCCCCGAGACCCGGAAGGCCCTGGAGCTGGAGTGCGACGTCCTCGTCCCGGCGGCCCTGGAGAACGAGATCACGATGGAGAACGTGGACCGGATCCGGGCCAGCATCGTCGCCGAGGGCGCGAACGGCCCGGTGACCGCGGACGCCAGTCGGGCCCTCCTGGAGCGCGACGTCCTCATCCTGCCCGACCTCTACATGAACGCCGGGGGAGTGACGGTCTCCTACTTCGAGTGGATCAAGAACCTCTCCCACATGCGCTTCGGCCGGATGGAGAAGCGCTTCGAGGAGGCGGGCAACGCCCGGGTCCTCGACGCGGTCGAATCCCTGACCGGGCGCCGCTTCGAGCCCGACGACCGGGAGTCGGCGATCCGGGGGGCCGGCGAGCAGGACCTCGTCCACTCGGGCCTCGAGGAGACGATGATCACCGCCTACCACGAGATCCGGAAAACGGCGCTCCGCAAGGAGACGGACCTCCGCACCGCCGCCTTCCTCATCGCCATCGAGAAAGTGGCCACCGTCTACGAGGGGCGGGGCATCTTTCCCTGACCGGGGGCCCTCCCGAGGCGCCCGAAGGGCACGAGGGCCCCGGACCGCCGAGCGACTAGCCGCCGTCTGCCCCCTCCCGCTCCTCCTCGACCAGCACCCGGCGGAGGATCTTCCCCGAGGCCGACTTCGGGATCTCGTCCCGGACCTCCAGGCGCCGGATCTTCTTGTAGGGCGCCACCCGCCCCTCGACCCACGCCATGAGCTCCGACGGCTCGACCTCGTCCCGGAGGACGACGAAGGCCTTGGGCACCTCGCCGGCCTCCTCGTCGGGCGAGCCCACCACGGCCGCGTCGGCCACGGCGTCGTGCTCCAGGAGGACGGCCTCCAGCTCGGCCGGGGCCACCTGGAAGCCCTTGTACTTGATGAGCTCCTTCACCCGATCGACGATGAAGAAGTAGTCGTCCTCGTCCACGTAGCCCACGTCGCCGGTCCGGAGCCAGCCGTCGTCGCTGAGCATGCGGGCCGTGGCGTCGGGGCGGTCCAGGTACCCCCGCATGACCTGGGGGCCCCGGATCCAGATCTCCCCCCGCTCGCCTCGCTCCACGTCGTCGCCCGTCTCCAGGTCCACCACCCGGACCTCGGTGTTGGGCACCGGCGGCCCGATCGACGACGGGTCGTTCCGGGCCGGAGGCGGCGGGTTGAAGTGGGTCACCGGGCTCGTCTCGGTGAGCCCGTAGCCCTGGCGGATCACGCACCCCACCCGCTCGGCGCACGCCTCGGCCACCGAGGGGGCCAGGGGCGCCGCGCCCGAGGTGATCCACTCGAGGGACGAGAGGTCGTAGTCGTCCACCGCGGGGTGCCGGGCCAGACCCAGGACGATGGGCGGCACCACGTTCGCCCTGCTGATCCCGTGCTCCTGGATCAGGCCCAGGAATTCCTCCATGTCGAACCGGGGCATCGTCACGACGGTGCCCCCGGAGCGGAGGGAGAGGAGCATGACGACGACCATGCCGTAGATGTGGAAGAAGGGCAGCACGCCGACGATCCGCTCGCCCTCGTCCATCGCCTCCAGGGCCATCGTCTGCAGGGCGTTGGCCACCAGGTTCCGGTGGGTGAGCATCACGCCCTTGGGCAGGCCCGTGGTGCCGCTGGAGTAGGGGAGGACGGCCAGGTCCCGGGCCGGATCCAGCTCCACCTCGGGGGGCGGGCCGTCGGCTGCGAGGAGCGCGGCGAAGGGGGTCGCCCCCTCGGCCTCGCCCAGCACGAAGATCTCCTCGACCCCGGCAGCGTCGCCGGCGGCCCGGACCCCGTCCAGGAGCGGGGGGACCGTGACCGCGAAGCGGGCCCGGGCGTTCTCGAGCTGCCGGCCCATCTCGTCGGGGTTGTGGAGGGGGTTCACGGTGGTGACGACGCCCCCGGCCCGGACGGTGCCCAGGAAGGCCAGGGCGTACTCGGGGAGGTTGGGCGAGACGACGGCCACCACCTCCCCCGTGCCGAGACCCCTCCCGGCCAGCCCGGCCGCCACCCGATCCACGCCGCCGGCCAGCTCGCCGAAGGTCAGGGTGCGGCCCGACGGCCCGTCGACGAAGGCGGGCCGGTCGGGGTGGGTCCCTGCGCCCTCGAGGGCGAAGTCGTGGAGGGCGACGTCGGGGATCTCGACGTCCGGGAAGGGGCTATGAATGACCATGGGTAGCGCTCCTGGAACCGGGAGACC
>CAZMPV010000030.1:0-5811 GCA_964567985.1 uncultured Gemmatimonadaceae bacterium | reverse complement strand
CGGGGCGTCCTGGAGCTCGGCTGCGGGACCGGCCGGATCACCGGGGCCCTGGCGGAGGCTGCCCGGCCCGTGGTGGGCGTGGACCTGCTCCCGGAGATGCTGGAGCGGGCCCGTCCACGGCTCTCCGGCCGCGCCGGGGTCCACCTGGTCCGGGGAGACATGCGACGCCTCCCGTTCTCCGGCTCCTTCGGAATGGTCGCGGCCGCCAGCGACCCCTTCACCCACCTGGCCCGGGACGCCGACAGGGACCGGTGCCTGGCCGAAGCCGCCGGCCTCCTGGCCCCCGGGGGGCGCCTCGTGCTGGAGCTCCACTGGTTCGGGCCCGGCCGCCTGGCTGCGGCCCGGAGCGAGGACGGCTACCGGCGGACGAGACGCCTGGACACCGGGGGCGACGAAGGGCTTCGGGTCCGGGAGACCTGGCGCTGCGAGCAGGAAACCCGACGGTGCGAGGCCCGGTACGAGTACCTGCGCCGGGGGCGCGTCGTGGACGAGGCGTCCTTCCGGGCCCGCCTCTGGTCCCTGAGCGAGCTCCGGGAGCGCCTGGCGCGGACGGGCCTGGAGCTCCGGTCGCTGTGGGGCGACTTCGAGGAGACCCCCTTCGACCCGGCCTCCTCGCCCCGGCTCCTGGTGGAGGCGGACGCCGGGACCCGAGGCCCGTGAAACAACATGAGATATTCGTAGTCAACTTATTCATATAACAGGAGTTACATATGGCCACATCACTCACGGACAAGCACTGCGAGCCCTGCAGCGAGGACACGCCACCCCTGACCGGTGAGGAGCTCGAGCCCTACGCCGAGCAGCTCGGCGACGGCTGGGAGATCGAGGAGGAGCACCACCTGGTGGGCCGCTTCGAGTTCGACGACTTCGTCGGCGCCCTGGACTTCACGAATCGGGTGGGCGATCTCGCCGAGGAGGAGGGGCATCACCCCGAGATCTGCCTCACCTGGGGACGGGCCTCGGTGAAGATCTGGACGCACGCCATCGACGGGCTCAGCGAGAACGACTTCATCCTGGCCGCCAAGATCGACGAGGTCGAGGGCGTCTCCTGACCGCGTCCCACGCCGGGGAGGGGTCCCTCCGGATCGTCTTCCTGGACTCCTGGTCCACGGATCCGGCCCGGGGCTCGGGCACCGCCGTCTCGATCTCGACGCTCGCGTCGGGGCTGGAGGAGATCGGACACCGGGTCGAGCCCCTCCGCCCCCGCCGCGGAGGCGGGATCCCCACCCGGCTCGCCTTCAACGCCGGGCTGGCCGGCCGTCTCCGGGCACGCGCACCGGACCTGGCCGTGGGCTTCGACGTGGACGGCTGCTTCCTGGGCCCGTCCCGGCGCTCGGCCCCCCTGGTGGTCCAGCTCAAGGGCGTGGCCGCCGACGAGGCCCGCTTCGAGCGGGGGCTCGACCGGCTCCGCCTCCGCTTCCTGGCGCTCCTGGAGCGCCGCAACGCCCGCCACGCCGACCGGGTGATCGTCCCCAGCGAGTACAGCGCCCGCCGGGCCCGGGAGGCGTACGACCTGGATCCCTCCCGCATCCGGGTCGTGCCCGAGGGGATCGATCCCGAGCCCTGGCGCGACGCCGCCGGGGATCGGTCGCGTCCCGTGATCCTCTCGGTGGCCCGGCAGTACCCCCGGAAGAACACCCGGACCCTGCTGCGGGCCCTGCCCCGGGTCGCCGAGGCGGTCCCCGACGTCCGGCTGCGGGTGGTCGGGGGCGGCCCCGAGCTCGACGCGCTCCGGAAGCTGGCTCGACGCCTCGGACTCGGCGATCGGGTCCGGCTCCTGGGCGCGGTGGCCGAGGACCGGCAGGTGCGGGAGGAGTACGCCCGGGCGAGCTGCTTCTGCCTCCCCTCCCTCCAGGAGGGCTTCGGCATCGTCTTCCTCGAGGCGATGGCGACCGGCCTTCCCGTGGTCGCGGGCAGGGCCGGCGCAGTCCCGGAGGTCGTCCCCGACGGCGAGGCCGGCGTCCTCGTGGAGCCCACCGACCCGGAGGCCCTGGCCGACGCCCTGGTCCGGGTGCTCACCGACGACGAGCTGGCCCGGCGGCTCGGACACGCCGGTCGGGAGCGGGCCGGGGGCTTCACCCCGGAGGCCTCGGCCCGACGCTTCCTGGAGGCCGTGGCCGACCTCCTCCCCTCCGCCGGGCGGGAGCCGTGAGCGTGCACCCGAACGGGCCGCCCGACCCGGGCTCCGAAGCGGGCGAGGAGCGCAAGGAGGCGCTCTCCCGCGCCCGGGAGGCGGCGAGCCGGCTCCTCTCGGTCCGGGCCCGGACCGTCTCCGAGATGCGCGACCGGCTGCGGCGAAAGGACTTCGACGCCGAGGTGGTCGAGGAGACGGTGACCTGGCTCCTGGACCGGGACCTCCTGGACGACGCCGCCTTCTGCCGGGAGTTCCTCGCCGGACGGCTGGAGCGCCGTCCCCGGGGACGCTTCGGGCTCGTCCAGGAGCTCCGGAAGCGGGGCGTGGCCCGGGATCTGGCCGAGCGCATGGTGGAGGAGGTGCTGGAGGAGGAGGGGATCGACGAGGCCGACGTCGCCCGGCGGGCCGCCGAGCGCTGGCTGGGAAAGCAGTCCGAGGACGCCCGGGAGGCCCTGGGGAGCGGAGAGCCCGAGGAGACCGCCCGGAAGCTGCGCCGGCGTCTCTACGCCCACCTGGAGCGACGGGGCTTCCCCCGGGGCGTGGCCCGACGGACCCTGGACCGGGTGGTCGGAGAGCTCGACGACGACTGAGAAGCCGGCCCGGCCGGGGCGTCAGGGCTCCAGATCGATGCGCTCCACCGAGAGCCCCTCGGGCCCCGCCCGCAGGAGGGCCAGGCTGACCGGCTTGTGGTGACGCCGGGGACCGGCGCTCCCCGGATTCAGGTAGAGCACGCCGTCCTTCCGCTCGGCCCGGGGCAGGTGCGTGTGCCCGTAGATCACGGCGTCGAAGCCCGCGGCGGCGGGGTCCAGGTCCAGGGTCTCGAGGCGGTGGAGGACGTAGAGGGTCCGCCCCCCGGCCTCGACCACCTCCGTCTCCGGCAGCTCCCGGGCCCAGCGCCCCCGGTCCACGTTCCCCCGGACCGCGTCCACCGGGGCCACGTCGGCCAGCCGCTCCAGGATCCCGGGGTCGTCCACGTCGCCGGCGTGGACGATCCGATCCACCCCCCGGAGCGCCTCGACGGCCTCGGGCCGGAGGAGCCCGTGGGTGTCGGAGATCACGCCCACGAGAACGGGGCCTCCCTCCGACCCCTCTCCCGGCGCCGAACTCACGACGCCCCCTCGCTCGGTCGGCGCCCCCCCGTCATACCTTGGGCGCCGTTCGCGTATGTTTCACCGAGCGTGGGCTGTACCATCGATTCCTCCGACTCATCCGATCCGTGACTTCGAGCGCATCCTACCGCTGGACCGTCCTCACCGTCGTCGCCGCCGCGGCGCTCCTCCTGGCCTCGCCGGCCTCGGCCCAGCGCCTCCCCGGCATGCCCGGATCACAGGGGGGAAGCGCCAGCCAGAACATGGCCGAGTTCTACGCTCACGTCATGAACAACGTCGCCGAGTCCATGGAGGCCTGGCGGAGCGCGTGGGCGGAGGACGACGTGGACGGCCTCTCCGAGCTCTACGCCGAGGACGCCGTGCTGGTCCTCCCCGAGGCGGGTCCCGTCTGGGGCAGGGCCGCCATCCGGGAAGCCCTCTCCGCCTCCCTGGGCGGGGTCGGTCAGGCCCAGGCCGCCATCGGCGACGTGAAGGCGAGCGGCCGCCTGGTGTACGTGGGCGGCAGCTTCCAGATCGAGATGCAGGAGGGCCCGAGGGCCGGCGAGCGGATGGAGGGATTCCACTCCACGGTCCTCTACCGGACCGGCCAGGACTGGTTCATCCGCTCCCAGGTCTTCCGCCCGGAGCCCGGGAGCGGCTCGGCCGCCGACCAGGGGCTCTGAGGCGGCGCACCGGCCGAGGCGAGCCCGGCCGGGAGACGACCCCGGGGGGCTCTGTCGGGCCCGGGAGCGGCTCTATCCCAGGAGCTCCCGGAGCTCCTCCCCCGTCATCGGCTCGTGGAGACGATACCCCTGCCCCAGGGGACAGCCCAGGGCGATCAGCCGCTCGATCTGATCACCCGTCTCGACGCCCTCGGCCACCATCCGCTGGCCCATGGTGTCGGCATAGGCGGCCGCGGCCCGGACGGCGGCCGCGGACCCGGGGTCCCGCCCCAGGCCTCCCACGAAGGCCCGATCGAGCTTGATGAGGTCCACGCTGAGCTCCTTCAGGGCCGCCAGCGAGACGTGGCCCGTGCCGACGTCGTCCAGGGCTACCCTCACCCCGAGAGAGCGGAGGGCTCGCACGGTCGTGGGCGACTGGGCGGCCACACCCTCCGTAACCTCGAGGACGAGACGGGAGCGCTCCACGCCCTCGGTCGAGAAGAAGCGGTCCAGCTCCTCGACGACCCGGGCGTGGAGGAAGTGGGCGGGCGTGAGGTTCATGGACAGGAAGAAGCCCCCCGCGACGGCCGACTCCAGGCCGTCCGGGAACGCCTGGAGTGCTGAGCCGAGGAGCTCCCGGCCCAGCGCCGGCGCGAGCCCCTCCTGCTGGACCAGGGGCAGGAACTCGTCCGGCCGCAGCAGCCCCTTCTCCGGATGGCTCCAGCGGGCCAGGGCTTCCGCCCCCACGACCGCGCCGGTCGCGAGCTCGACGATCGGCTGGTATCGGAGGACGAACTCCCCCTCTTCGAGGCCCGCACGGATCCGGCGCTTCCGCCAGAGGAAGTCCAGGGCCTCGCCGTCGTCGTCGGGATCGAAGATCCGGTAGGTCCCGCCGCCCTTCTCCTTGGCCCGGTACATGGCCGCGTCCCCGGAGCGGAGCAGCTCCTCGGCGTCCAGGTCGACGCTCTCCGGGATGGCGATCCCGATGCTGGCGCCGACCCGGACCGAGTTCCCGTGGACGGCGAAGGGGGGCTCCAGGGCCTCCAGGACCCTCCGGGCGGCGGCGGCCGCCTCCCCGGGCGCCGCCACTTCCTCCAGGACCGCCGCGAACTCGTCGCCCCCCAGACGGGCCACCGTGTCCTCGTCCCGGAAGGCGCCACGGATCCGGCGACCGGCCAGCCGGAGCACCTCGTCGCCGGCCGCGTGGCCCAGGGTGTCGTTGACCTCCTTGAAGCGGTCGAGATCGATGAAGAGGACGGCGAGGCCCGAGTCGTCGCGGCGGGCCCGGTCGAGGGCGTGGCCCAGACGGTCCCGGAACAGCGTCCGGTTGGGCAGGTCGGTGAGGGTGTCGTAGAGGGCCCTCCGCTCCAGGTCCTCCTCGAAGGCGGCCTGCTCGGTCACGTCCCGGGTCACCATCAGAAGACACGGCATCTCGTCCAGGGTGACCCGCTCCGTGGCGAGCTCGACCTCCCGGGCGTGGCCGGATCGGGTCCGGAGGCGCGTCCGGAACCCGGTGGTCCGCTCCTCGTCGCCCAGGGACTCGAGCAGCTCGGATCGCTCCTCCGGACGGACCCACAGCTCGAGCTCGTCCACCGTCCGCCCCACCGCCTCGTCCCGCTCGTGTCCGAAGCCGGTCTCGAAGGCCGGGTTCACGTCCAGGATCCGTCCCTCCTCCTCGGTGACGAGGTGGACGGGCAGCGGGTTCGCCTGGAACGCCGCCCGGTAGCGCTCTTCGGATCGACCCAGGCTCTCCCGGGCCTCCCGGCGGGCCCGGGCGTCCCGGAGCACCAGGACGCCGCCCAGGAGGCGGTCCGCGCCGTACCGGATCACGGACGCCCGGCCCGAGACCGGAACCCAGGAGCCGTCGGCCCGCCGGAGCACCGCTCCCTCCTCCAGGGTCCGGCACGCCCCGTCCTCCTCGATCGCC
>CAZMPV010000029.1:0-14879 GCA_964567985.1 uncultured Gemmatimonadaceae bacterium | reverse complement strand
GGGCGTCCTCCACGGCCCGGGCCAGGGCCCGGTGGTTCGAGTAGACGCCCCCGAAGGCGGCGACCCGGCGGTAGCGGGGGAGGTCGGCCTCGGTCGCGGCGCCGCCCCGCTCACGGCCGGGCGGCGTGGCCTCACTGATGATCGGTCCCCCCCGAGGGCATGTTCGAGCAGATCGCTCCGCTGACGTAGCACGTGTAGCAAGCCTGCTCCGAGAGCACCGCCGGCTCCTCGGTCGCCTCCGTCAGGGAGTCGCCCATCCGGCCGGCGGGCGAGTCTAGGAGGATCGGGCAGACGTGAACCCCGGACGCGCTCACGAGCCGGGCCCGGGTGCACAGGAGCTGGTCCAGATCGAATCCGTGGAGCATCTCGTGGGTGACCCGCTCCGTGTCGTCGTAGCCGTACGTCCTCTTCTCCTCCTCGCCGATCCGGAGCGGCGGGAGGATCTTGAGGCGGGCCCGGTCGTAGCCGATGCCCGCCAGGAGCTCCCGGAACTCGCCCAGGATCCGCTCGGTCTCGTCGTCCTCCCAGCTCTGCATGCACGTGATGATCGGGAGGAAGCCGGCGGCGACCAGGCGCTCCACGCCGTCCATGGCCCGCTCGAAGCTCCCCTCGCCCCGGATCTCGTCGTTCATCTCCGGCGTCGTGCCGTCGATGCTGACCCGCATCTCCAGGGTGTAGTCGGAGGCCGCGGCGAGCTCCGCCAGGGTGTCCACCCGGCGCTGGGGGAGGAGGGTGGCGTTGGTCAGAACGGTGGCCGGGCCGAGCTCGAGCGTGTCCTCCAGGATCCCCGGAAGCTCCCTGTTCATGAAGGGCTCGCCGCCGGTGAAATAGTACTCCTTCACGCCCAGATCCACCGACTCCTCCAGCGCTTCGGCCACCTGCTCCCGGGTCATGAACCAGTAGGAGTCGTTCTCCGGCGAGCAGGAGATGAAGCAGTGGTTGCAGCGGAGGTTGCACACGGTGCCGCTGACCTGGAACCAGAGCTGGTCCAGGGCGGTCAGGGGCACTTCGGGGGCGTCCGGGTGCCTCCACTCCCCGTCCGGCGCGGTCGCCGTGGCTGCCGGAGCCTCGGCGCCGGACTGGACCACGGGGAGACCGTCGTCGGCCTCGGCCGCGGCGGGGGCGATGTCGGTCTCGTTCAAATGGCTCTCCCGACAGGCTTCGAGTGCGCGCTCTGCGAGCGGAGGGGGGCACACGCTCCGGCCCCCCTCGTGGTCGAATGAACGAGGGCTGGCCAGGGTTCCCGAGGTCCCGGCGCTCCCCGACGGCCCCGGGCTCCGGAGCCGGCTCGCCTCATCGCCCGGAAACCCTTCTACCTACACTCCCGGAGCCGGGACCTCGCCCTCGGAGCGGCCGAAGCGCTTGTCCAGCGTCATGGTGTCGTCCCGGGCGTTCAGGACCAGGACGAGCGAGGCGGCCGTGATCACGATCGAGGCCAGGAAGAGGTGGGCGTTCCCTCCCTCCCTGAGCCCCCAGATCGCCCAGGGATCGAGGATCTGCTTCCAGCTCCCCATGGTGGAGACGGCGTTCACGACGAGCTGGATCCACGCCATCGGCACCCGGAAGAGGCCCACCGCCAGGAAGACCCCGAGGCCGATCTCGAGGACGCCGGCCGCCTGAATGAACGCCGCGCCGACGTCGAGCCCGTAGAAGCCGGAGAAGATTCCCTGGGATCCGTCCGTGGCGACCAGCTTGTCGGCTCCCCAGTACGCCAGGAAGATCCCCATCCCGATCCGGAGCACCGGCATGGTCCAGCGCGAGAGTCGCACGCTCATCGTCATCCTCCGTCGGGGACGTGGCCGATCGAGCCGGGACCGCGGCTCGGCCCGGCACCTCTATTGTCCGGAACCTCCCGGTGCCGAGCAAGGCTCCGGGAACCGATCCAGACCCCGGAAACCTTTCCCACCCCGCCCCCGTAGGGTGAGCCGTGAGCCCGTGGCCTCGACCGTGAAATCACTGTGGCTCATTTCTTCTGGATTGTATATGATACTGTCGATCCACGAGCGCCCCCCCACGAGGACCCTGCCGTGAGCGACGAGCGATACCTGGGCGAGTTCGAGCACCTGGTCCTCCTGGCCGTGGCCCATCTCGACGGAGACGGCTACGGGGTCAGCGTCCGGGAGGAGATCGAGGAGCGGACGGGCCGGGAAGCCTCCGTCGGCGCCGTCTACGCAACCCTCGCCCGGCTGGAGGAGAAGGGATTCGCCGAGTCCCGGACCGGCGAGCCGACCCCCGAGCGGGGCGGCCGGGCCAAGCGCCTCTTCCGGCTGACCCCGGAGGGGGCCGAGGCCCTCGGCCGGAGCCGGGAGATCCTGGATCGCATGTGGGACGGCCTGGACGGGCCGCCGACGCCGGAGCGGGCCACGTGAGCTCCCCACCCCCGCTCTGGGAGGCCCTCCTCCGCTGGAGCGCGCCACCCGGGGACCGACAACCGATGCTGGGCGATCTCGAGGAGGAGTTCCGTGCCCGTGCGGCCCGGGATTCCCGCCGGGCCCGGGCATGGTACCGCCGCCAGGTCCTCACCTCCCTGGCTCCCAACCTCCGCCGGCGGCTCGGCGCCTGGACGCGTCGGGGCCCGTTCGGAGCGGCCGCCCGACCCGACACGTCCACCGATCACCGAGAGAGGAACGTGAACACCTACTTCAAGGACGTCCGTTACGCCGTTCGGAGCCTCACCCGCCGACCGGCCTTCGCCGGGATCGTGGTCCTGACCCTCTCGCTGGGGATCGGCGCCACCACCGCGATCTACAGCGCGGTGGACGGCATGGTGCTCCGCCCCTTCCCCTTCCCCGAGCCGGAGCGGGTGGTCGGGGTGGGAACCGCGTACCCGCGGATCGGCGTCGAGATGGACTTCTGGGAGAACCTCTCCCCGTCAGAGTACGTGGACGTCCGGGAGAACGCCCGGACCCTGGAGGAGGTCGTCGCCTGGGACATGGGCAACCGCCAGATCTCCGGGACCGACGGGGCCCCCACCAACGTCTTCAGCGCCTTCTGGTGGGGCGACGCCCTGGAGACCACCGGCATGGCGGCGGCCGTCGGGCGCGGGTTCACCGAGGGAGAGATCCGGGAGGCGGCACCGGTGGCGGTGATCAGCCACCGGCTCTGGCAGAACCGCTTCGGAGGTGATCCGGCGGCCGTGGGAACCGCCCTCCACGTCAACGGCGAACCCTACGAGATCGTCGGCGTCCTGCCCGAGCGCTTCCTGATCTACGGCACCGACCTCTGGATCCCCATGCCGGTGGCCCCGTCGGCCTATCCGCGGGACCGGCGGCAGTTCCAGATCATGGCCCGGCTCGCCCCCGGCACGAGCCTCGACGCGGCCAACGCGGAGCTGGAGACGCTGGCCCGGCGCGTCGAGGCCGAGCACGCCGGTGAGTTCGAGGGCTACCGGGGCTGGCGGATCGAGGCCCGTACATGGACCGACGTGAGCGTCGCGAACGTCCGGCCCGCGGCCCTGATCCTCCTGGGCGCCGTCGGCTTCGTGCTCCTCCTGGTGTGCGCCAACGTCGCCAACCTGCTCCTGGCCCGGGCGTCGTCCCGGCGCCGGGAGATGGCGGTCCGGACGGCGATGGGGGCGGGTCGGGGGCGCCTCCTCCGTCAGCTCCTCACCGAGAGCGTCCTCCTGGCCCTGGCGGGCGGAGCGGTCGGGCTCGGGGTCGGCGTTGCGGGGATCCGGGGGCTCGAGGTCGCGGTCGCCGGCGTCGGGCTCCCCCTTCCCGGCACGATCGAGCTGAACGCCCGCGTCCTCCTGGTCACCGCCTGTGTCTGCGTCGGCGCGGGCCTTCTCTTCGGCCTGGCGCCGGCGCTTCACGCCGCGGGCGCCGACGTCCGGGACGCCCTTCAGACCGAGAGCCGGGGCGCCACCGCGGGGCGGGCGCGACAGCGGCTCCAGCGCGCCTTCGTCGGTGCCGAGGTCGCCCTGGCCCTGGCCCTCCTGGCCGGGGCCGGGCTCCTGCTCAACTCCTTCGTCCGGCTCCAGTCCGTGGACCCGGGCTTCCGCTCGGAGGGAGTGCTGACGATGCGCCTCACGCTCCCGTGGGAGCGGTACGAGGCCGACGAGATCCCTCCCTTCTTCCGGGAGCTCACCCGGCGTGTCGAAGGCCTCCCGGACGTATCCGCCGCCGCGGCGGGGACCCAGTTCCCTCCCCGGGTCTTCGCCCGGAGCGAGTTCCGCGTGGAGGGCCGGCCCGAGCCCACCGACGAGGCGGTCCCGACGGCGTACACGACGATCGTGACCGAGGGCTACTTCGACGCCCTGGGGATCCCCCTCCTTCGGGGCCGGACCTTCGAGCTCGCGGAGGACCGTCCCGACATGCCGCCGGTGGCCGTCATCAACGAGGCCGCCGCGCGCCGGTACTTCCCGGACGAGGACCCGATCGGGAAGCGGATCCGCGTGGGGCCGAACCCCGAGGAGGAGGCGGGCAATCGGATCGTCGGCGTGGTGGGCGGGACCCGGAACCGGGGCCTCGACCGGCCGCCCCAGCCCGAGATCTTCGCGCTGCAGAGCCAGATCGGCGGCTTCCGGAACCAGCTCTTCCTGCTGGTCCGAACCGGCGGCGACCCCCACGAGCTCCTCCCGGCGATCCGCGCCGAGGTCCGGGGCATGGACCCGGACCAGCCGGTCTACGCCGTGCAGACCGTCGAGGAGGCGTACGCCGGGATCAGCTCCGACCGGCGGGTGGCCACCGTCGTTCTGGGCGGCTTCGCCCTCTTCGCCCTCCTCCTGGCGGCCCTGGGGATCTACGGTGTGGTCTCGTATGCGGTCTCCCAGCGCACCCAGGAGATCGGCGTCCGGATCGCGCTGGGAGCCGACGGCGGGAGCGTGCGGCGCTTCGTGGTCCGGCAGGCGATGATCCCGGTGATCGTCGGCGGGGCGGTGGGGGTCGGCCTGGCCCTCCTCGCCGGCCAGGGGCTCGGCGCCCTTCTCTTCCAGGTCGAGGGGAGCGATCCGGCGACGCTGGCGGGGGTGGCGACGATCCTCCTGTCGGTGGCCCTGGCGGCGAGCTGGCTTCCGGCCCGGAGGGCCAGCCGGCTGGACCCGGCGGAGGCGCTGCGGCCCGATTAGGAGATCCGGTGCCGCGATGGAGCTTTTCGGGGGCGGCCGGGTGCAGTAATGGGCCGCCGCCGAAAGCGCAGCCGAGCGCGGCTCGGGCCTCGAACCGAACCCGCTCCCGAGGAGGAAGGCTCATGAGCTTCACCGCAGTGAACCCCGCCACGGGCGAGACGATTCGCGAATACGAGCCCCACGACCCGGGCGCCGTGGACCGGGCCCTGGACCGTGCCGTCGAAGCCCAGGACGCCTGGCGCCGGACCGACTTCGGGCACCGGGCCGAGCGGATGCGGGCCGCCGCCCGGATCCTCCGGGAGCGGTCCCGGGAGTTCGCCGAGCTCATGACCCGGGAGATGGGCAAGCCCGTCGTCGGCGCCGAGGCGGAAGCGGAGAAGTGCGCCTGGGTCTGCGACTACTACGCGGAGAACGCGGAGGACTTCCTCTCCTCCCGGCCGGTGGAGACCGACGCCGCCCGGAGCTGGGTCTCCTTCCAGCCCCTGGGCACCGTCCTCGCCGTGATGCCCTGGAACTTCCCCTTCTGGCAGGTCTTCCGCTTCGCGGCACCCACGCTCATGGCCGGAAACGCCGGCATCCTGAAGCACGCGCCGAACGTGCCTGGCTGCGCCCTGGCCATCGAGGAGATCTTCGCCGACGCCGGCGTGCCGGAGGGCCTCTTCCGCACCCTCCTGATCGACGTGGACGCCACCGGCCGGCTCATCGAGGACGACCGAATCCAGGCCGTGACCCTGACCGGGAGCGTCGGGGCCGGCAAGGCCGTGGCCTCGGCGGCGGGCGCGGCGGTGAAGAAGACCGTCCTCGAGCTGGGCGGCAGCGATCCCTACGTGGTCCTGGAGGACGCCGACCTGGACGCCGCCGTCGAGACGTGCGTCACGAGCCGCCTCATCAACTCGGGCCAGAGCTGCATCGCCGCGAAGCGCTTCGTCGTCGTCGAGTCGCTCGTCGACGGCTTCACCGAGGCCGTGGTCGAGCGGATGGCGAGCGCGAAGATGGGGGATCCCATGGACGAGGACACCGATGTCGGCCCCCAGGCCCGGGAGGACCTCCGGGAGGAGCTCCACCGGCAGGTGACCGGGAGCGTCGGGGCCGGCGCCCGGTGTCTCCTGGGCGGGGACCTCCCCGAGGGACCCGGCTTCTTCTATCCCCCCACCGTTCTGGCCGACGTGGTGCCGGGGATGCCGGCCTACGAGGAGGAGCTCTTCGGGCCCGTGGCCTCGATCCTGGCGGTCGCGGACGAGGCCGAGGCCGTCCGGGTGGCGAACGACACCCCCTTCGGCCTCGGGGCGGCCGTGTTCACGGAGGACCGGGAGCGGGGACGGCGGATCGCCGAGAAGGAGCTCCGGGCCGGCGCCTGCTTCGTGAACGCCTTCGTCCGCTCGGATCCCCGGCTTCCCTTCGGGGGGGTCAAGAAAAGTGGATACGGGCGTGAGCTCTCGCCCTTCGGGATCCGGGAGTTCGTGAACGTGAAGACGGTCTGGGTGGACTGACCCGGGGCCGGACCGGGTCAGTCCCCGGGCCCGTCCAGGGGGCGGATCCGCCCCCGACCGAGCTCCAGGATCCAGGCGTGGAGGGCCGGCGCGTGTCCGGCATCCTCGGCCCGGGCGAAGGCCTCGCTCTGCCGGACATTCTCGAGCTGGCGCAGTGCATTGAGCTCTGCGAGCCGGTTCGCCCGCTCTTCGTCCTCCAGGGACCGGAGCGCGTCACGGCGGTCGTCCGCCAGCGCCCCCAACGGGCGGACCCATTCACGCACTGCCGGGCTCCCCTTCCCGCTCAGCGCGGCCCCGACGCCTCCACACCCGTGGTGGCCGCATACGACCACGTGTTCCACGCCCAGGTCGAGGAGGGCGAACTCCAGGGCCGACATCGTTCCGGCGTCGTCCGGCCGGAGCTGGTTGGCGACGTTCCGGTGGACGAAGATCTGGCCGGGCTCGGCGTCGGTGAGGAGCTCGGGAGAAACCCGGGAGTCGGCGCAGGCGACCAGGAAGACGGTCGGCGACTGGCCCCGGGCCAGCGTCTGGAAGTAGTCGGAATCCGTCTCCGTCCGGCGGCGGACCCACGCCCGGTTTCCCCGGAGGAGGTCCCCGGGCGCGACCGGAGAGGGTCCGGAGGCTTCGGTCACGCCCCGGGCTCCCCGGTCAGGAGTGGTAATGGACGAGCGCGTCCACCCGCTCCCGGACCTCCTGGGCCGAGCCGTCGAAGCGGTACGTGCGGACACCCAGGTCTCCCTCGAAGACCTCTACCTGGAAGACCAGGATCGAGTGAAGGTCCTCTTCGTTGTCGTGCCACTCCAGGTAGGCGTACTTCCGGCCCGGCTCGGCGCCCGCCCGGGTCTCCACGTTCTTCCCGGAGCTGGCGAGCTCGATCAGATCGTCCATCCATTCCTTCGCTGTGACCGCGCCGTGGTGCTCGCTCATGCTCGATTCCTTTCTGCAGGTCTGACAGGCGCCCGCCCGTCGACACGAAACCGGCCTCCCGGATCCCCGGGGGCCGGTGGTGGCGCATGAGGCGCCCCTTCTTTCACTGGTTCAATATAGGAGAGCGGGCCGACCCTCCCAACACCCTCGCCGAAGAGACGCCGAAGATCCCGTCGGCACGGCGCACGCGGGCGCTCGAGAGCGACCGTCGCCGGAGTCCCCCGGAAAGCGAGACCGGTGGAATCTGGGTCCCTCCGATGCAACTCTGGCATGCTACCTGCATAACTATCCTCACGGACGCCGCGAGCGACCGGATGGCGCCCGATCCGGGACGGGTCGGGCCGTCCCGGCGATCGCACAGATCGAATCGCTCATCGAGACCGTTGAACCAGGTAAGGAGACCCGATGGAAATCTCCCAGCGTAGCAGAACCGCAGGAGCCCTTCTGGGCGTCTTCGCCTTCGCCCTCGCCGGGGCGGGGTGCGCCCACGTCAACCAGGACGAGCTCGACTCGCGCCTGGAGCAGATCCGTCAGGAGGTGCAGGAGGGTGACGAGCAGAACGCCCGGCAGATCGACGAGCTCGGAAGCCGGGTCGGCGACGTGGAGAGTCAGCTCGACGCCCTGGAGCAGGACCTCCGGGCGCTCCGGGAGGACTTCGACGTCACGGTCGAGCGCCTCGAGTCGGCGATCCGCTTCAGCACGCCGGTCCACTTCGCCTACGACAAGGCCGAGGTCCGGTCCCAGGACCGCCAGGTCCTCGACCGCTTCGGATCCGTGGTCGGCGAATACTACTCCGGCGCCACGATCACCGTGGAGGGATTCACCGACCCCGCCGGCAGCGAGGCGTACAACCAGAAGCTGGGCCAGCGCCGGGCCGAAGCCGTGAAGACGTACCTGACCCAGAGCGCCGGGCTGACCGGTGACCGGATCAGAGCGGTGAGCTACGGTGAGAGCCCCGACCGCCTCATCGCTCCCGACGCCCAGGGCCCCGGTGAGGCCGGCATGCAGAATCGCCGGGTCGTCCTGGTGGTCGACTTCACGGGCGCCACCGGCGAGAGCATGGCCGGAGAGGGCGGGTCCACCGGACGCTGATCCTCCGACCCCACGGACTGCGAATCGGGCGGCGCTCCCCTCGCGGGGCGCCGCCCTTCGCACGTTCTAGGAGGTCCTACTCCTGGTCCTCCTCGGGGACGGCCTCGTGCATCTCCTCCTGGACGTCCTCGGCGGCCCGCATCTCGTCGAGGTCGAGCTCGAAGTCCGGACGCTCCTCGGCGGGTGAGAGCTTGTCGGCCAGCTCCCGGATCTCCCGTCCCGACAGGCCCAGCTCCCGGAGCTCGTCCTCGCCGACGGGCTCGGCTCCCTCCCGGAGGCGCACCCCCTCCTCCGGGTCCGCCTGGAGGAGCCGGGCCAGCGCCCGCCGCTCGCCCCGGCTGAAGGGGGCGCCCTCCAGGTCGTAGTCGACCCACGCCTCGTAGCTCAGGGGAGCGACCCGCTTCACCATCCCGGCGATCACCCGCCCGTACTCCCGGATCTCCCACTGGGCGTGGGGATCGACCCGGAGGGTCAGGAAGTGGAGCAGGTTGTGGAGGTCGATCTTCCAGTACCACTGGGTATAGGTGGAGAGCGGCAGGTCGATGCGGGCCAGCTCCCGGGCCACGTCCTCGCCCACGAGCCACTCGTAGGCGTCGGAGGCCCGGCGCCGGATCTCCTCCCAGCGGTCCACGGCCTCTTCGTAGAGCTCCCGGGGAGCCTCGCTCGCCTCCCTCCCCTGCCGGTTCGAGCGGCTCTGGAGCGCGAAGTGCGCGTGCTCCGGCTCGTAGAAGAGGAGCGGCATCAGGGAGTAGCGTCCTGAGTACTCGTTCACGTTCGCCGTGCGGTGTCGGATCCACTGCCGGGCGACGAACATCGGCATGGCGCAGTGGAACTTGAGCTCCACCATCTCGCTGGGCGTCGTGTGGCGATGGCGCCGGAGGTAGCGGATCAGCCCCCGGGTCCGGCTGACCTTCCGGGTCCCGTATCCGTAGCTGACCCGGGCCGCCCGCTCCACGTCGGCGTCGGTGCCCATGTAGTCCACCAGCGAGACGAAGCCGTGATCCAGCACGGGGAAGTAGCCCCCGAGGATCTCCTCGGCGGCGGGAACGGTGGGGCGCTTGGTTTCCATGGAGTCGGGAGACGGGGTCCGCTCTCGTGCGAAGGGCCGCGGCCGGAGGCCGGCCACCCGCAAGAGACAACGAAGCACCCGGCCGGGCAACGGGGGGTGGCCCGCCGCGACGCCGCCGGCTACTCTGCCGACAGACCGCGCTTCCGTCCTCCCCGATCAGGAGGCTCACGCCATGATCCGGATCCTCACGACCCTGGTGCTCGGACTCTCCCTGGCCCTTCCGGCGACCGCCCAGGAAGACGTGACCCGCTACGTCCGCTACGAGGTGGACGGAGAGACGAAGTACGGCATCCTCGACGGAGCGGACGTTCGGGAGCTCGACGGAAACTTCATCGCCGGCGCGTCGGAGACCGGCCGGACGCACCGGTCTTCGGACGTGGAGCTCCTGGCGCCCGTGGAGCCGTCGAAGGTGATCGCCGTCGGCCTGAACTACCAGAGCCACCTGGGAGACCGGGAGCCCGCCGACTACCCCGGCCTCTTCGCCAAGTACCCGACGTCCGTCGTCGGATCCGAGGCGGAGATCGTCATGCCGGCCGACGCCGGCAACCTCCACTACGAAGGGGAGATGGTGATCGTCATCGGCCGGCGCGCCGAGGACGTGCCCACAGAGCGCGCCGACGAGTACGTCTTCGGGGTCGCGGCCGGCAACGACGTCAGCGAGCGGGACTGGCAGGACGCCGACCTCCAGTGGCTCCGGGCCAAGGCCTCGGACACCTTCGGGCCGGTGGGCCCGGCCGTGGCCACGGGCCTGGACTACGGAAACCTCCAGCTCGAGACCCGGGTCAATGGCGAGGTCCGCCAGTCCGAGAGCACAGCGGACCTCCTCTTCGACGTGCCCACCATCGTGAGCTACGTGAGCCGATACGTGACCCTCCTCCCCGGCGACATCATCTTCACGGGAACCCCGGGCACGACCCGGGCCATGGAGCCGGGTGACGTGGTGGACGTTGAGCTGGAAGGGGTCGGCGTGCTCAGGAACACCGTCGTCCGGGAGCGGTGAGCCGGCCCGTCGTCCTCTGGGCGCCCGAATACGAGGTGGACATCGGGCGCCACGTATACCCCACGGCGAAGTACCGGCTCGTCCGGGACCGGCTCCTGGAAGAGGGGATCGCGAGGGAGGACGACTTTCGTCTGCCGACGCCGGCCGACCGGGACGCCCTCGCCCGGATCCACGACGATTCCTACCTGGACAAGGTGGCGAGCGGGAGCTTCACCCGCCTCGAGGAGCTGACACTGGAGGTGCCGTTCTCGGCCGAGCTCCGGGAGGCGATGATCCTCAGCTCGGGTGGGACGATCGAGGCCGGTCGCCTTGCGCTGGAGGACGGGATCGCCGTGCACCTGGGAGGCGGCTTCCACCACGCCTTCGCCGACCACGGCGAGGGCTTCTGCCTGCTGAACGACGTGGCGGTGGCCGCCGTCACCCTCCTGGACGAAGGCGCGGTCGACCGGGTGGCCGTGGTGGACCTGGACGTCCACCAGGGCAACGGCACCGCGGCGATCTTCGCCGACGAGCCCCGGGTCTTCACCTTCTCCATGCACCAGGAGCGGAACTACCCCCACCCCAAGCCGCCCTCCGACCTGGACGTGGGGCTCGACGACCGGACCGGCGACGAAGCCTACCTCGACCTCCTCCGGGAGCACCTGGGCGAGGTCCTCGACGGCCACGAGCCGGAGGCCGTCTTCTACCTCGCCGGCGCCGACCCGTACCGGGAGGACCAGCTCGGCGGCCTGTCGCTGACCGTGGAGGGGCTCCGGGCCCGGGACGCCGTGGTCTTCGAGCGCTGTCGGGCGTCGGGCGCGGCCGTGGCTGTGACCCTGGCCGGGGGCTACGCGCTCCGCCTGGAAGACACGGTGGCGATCCACGTCGCCACCGTGGAGGAGGCCCTGGAGTCGCCCGCCTGACCGGCGCCCGCCCCGCCCGAGAGCCTTCCCTCCTGCCTACATTCCCGAGCCCGTGGGCGCGAGCTGATAAGCCGGAGGGGTCGCCCCGTTGAGCCGGAGGTAGGGGACCGTGGCGCCCAGGGTCCAGACGCCGTGCTCGTAGGCGGCCCGCACGGCGGCCTCCTTCGTGACCTCCGCCTGGCCGAAGAGCATCGTGGTCTCGGTGAGCTCGGCGTCGCTCAGGCCCCGGACGGTCTCCACCACCCAGTCGAAGCTCCGGTTCACGTGGTCCTCGAGCGCTTCCTTGTCCTGGAGGTAGACGGCCTTGTCGCCCAGGTCGGGACGCTCGCTCTGGGCCACGCCCAGGGACGAGGCGACGATGCCCACGTTGCCGACGCAGACGTGCTCGATCTGCTCGGCGAATGTCCGGACCTCGTCGGTGGGAGCGGAGCCCAGGCCGTCGGCGGGCATCGCCTCCACCTGCTGAAGCACGTTCTGGCGCATGCGCTCGAAGTCGGCGGCCAGGGCCTCCTGCCGGCTCTGGGCGCTCAGCCCGGGAGCCTGCGCGAGGAGGGCGAGGAGGGCGGCGCAGCCCAGGATGCCGGGGATACGGAATCGGGCGACGGTCATGGTTTCTCCGGGATCGGGGGACGGAATTCGGAACGAAATCCACACGTCCGGGGCTTTCACCCGGACGGTGGCGGGGCGGCGGTCCGAGCCGCGACCGCACGCTACCGGTCCTACGTACGAGTCGGAGTCCTGCCGGTTTCAACACCGGGACGGGCAGGGCCCTGGACCCACGCGACGGGAGGAGCTGTGGCCGGATCATCCGATCCCTCGGTGACGATCGACGGGATTCCCCTGGACCACCTCCGGGACCTCTCGGTCCAGGCTGCCCTGGTGGCGGCCGCCAGCAAGGCGGGGATCTTTCGGGGACTCCTGGAGGAACCGGCGGAGGCCCCCGAGCTCGCCGACCGCCTCGACCTGGACCGGCGGGCCGTGGAGATCCTGCTGGCCGCCCTGGCCGACCTGGAGCTCCTCATCGACGTGAGCGGCCAGTACCGGCTCAGGGAGGTGGCCCGGCGCTGCCTCGCGGATCCGGACGGCCCGGAGTACCAGGCCGGCGGGCTGCCCCTGTGGCTCGAGAACCTCCGGGCCTTCACCCGGCTGCCGGAGGTGCTCGAGCGGGGCGGACCGCTCGACGAGCACGACGGAGACGAGGGCGAGGACGAAGAGCGCGACGAGGAGGGGCTGGCCGACTTCATGGCGGCCATGGCGGCGGCCCCGGAGGAACGCATCCAGCGCCTGGCCGACCGCTGCCTCGAGCGGCTGGAGCCCGAGGGCGACCGCCGACCCCGCCTCCTGGACCTGGGCGGCGGGCCGGGTCACATGAGCCGCGTATTCGTCGAGCGGGGCTTCCGGGCGACCCTCTTCGACCGCCCCGACACGGTGGACTTCGTGGGCCGGGAGTACGGGTTGGAGCGGGAAGAAGACGTGGAGCTCGTGGGTGGTGACTTTCTCGAGGACCCGCTGCCCGAGGGCCCCTTCGACGTGGTCCTGTTGAGCAACATCGTCCACATCTACGCCCCGGACACGAACCGGCGGCTCCTGGAGAAGGTGGCCGGCGTAACCCGGGATGGCGGCGTCGCCGCCGTCGCCGACTTCCTCCGGGGCCGGAGCCCCCGGGCCGCCCGCTTCGCCCTGGTCATGCTGCTGCGGACCGACGAGGGGAACACCTACACCGGCGAGGAGATCTCGTCCTGGATGACCGACGCGGCCTTCCGGGACCCCCGGATCTCGGAGCTGGACCGGGATCGCCAGGTCGTGACCGCCGTGAAGAGAGAGGAGGACGCGCCGTGAACGTCGCCGAGCTGCTGGTCCGTTGCCTGGAGGCCGAAGGCGTGCGCCACGTCTTCGGCGTCCCGGGCGAGGAGAACGAGGACCTCCTCTTCGCCCTGGACGACTCGTCGATCGAGTTCGTCCCCACCCGGCACGAGCAGGGCGCGGCCTTCATCGCCAACGTCTGGGGACGGATCACCGGGGAGGCCGGCGTCTGCCTCTCCACCCTGGGCCCCGGGGCCACCAACCTGATCACCGGTGTCGCCGACGCGAACCTGGACAAGGCGCCGCTGGTCGCGCTCACGGGCCAGGGAGGCACCGACCGGCTCCACCACGAGAGCCACCAGTATCTGGATGTCGTGAACCTCATGGCGCCGGTGACCAAGTGGAACGCCGCCATCTCCTCTCCGGAGGTGGTGCCCGAGATCGTCCGGAAGGCCTTCAAGCTCGCCGAGTTCGAGAAGCCCGGCGCCACCCACGTGGAGCTCCCCGAGGACGTGGCGGCCCGGGAGGCGCCGGAGCGGTTGCGGCCCATGCGCCCCGAACCGGTGCGCCGGCCCTCGCCGGACGAGCGCGCCCTGGAGCGGGGCCTCGATCTCCTCCGGGAGAGCCGCCGTCCCCTCGTCCTGGCGGGCAACGGCGGCATCCGTACCCTGGCCAGCGAGCACCTGACCTCCCTCGCCCGGAGCCACGACGTCCCGGTGGCCAGCACCTTCATGGGGAAGGGGGCGATCTCCGATCGGCATCCCCAGTCGCTGCACGCCGTGGGGCTGGGATTCCGGGACTACGTCATGGAGGCCTTCGACGAGGCCGACCTGGTCCTCACCGTCGGCTACGACATCGCCGAGTACGCCCCCGAGGCGTGGAATCCCGACGGAAGCCAGCGGATCGTCCACGCCGACTTCGTGCCGGCGGAGGTCTACACCCACTACCAGCCCGACGTGGAGATCGTGGGCGACCTCTCGGCCACGCTGCAGGCCCTGAACGAGGGACTGGACGCGGCCGGCGTCGGCTTCGAAGAGGGCTGGTACGCGCCGATCCGGGAGCGGATTCGGGAGGACCTGGCCGGTTACGCCCCCGACCGGGCGGGTGCTCCGGCGCCGGAGGCGAGCGCCCCCTTCACCACCCCCGGAGCTCTTCACGTGATCCGGGAGGTCATGGACGACGCCGGCCTCCTGATCAGCGACGTGGGAAGCCACAAGATGTGGATCGCCCGGAACTTCCCCACCTACTGCACCGGGGGCTGCCTGATCTCGAACGGCCTGGCCAGCATGGGGATCGCCCTGCCCGGCGCCATCGCCGCCTCCCTGGCCGACCCGGACCGACAGGTGGTGGCGGCCATGGGCGACGGCGGCTTTCTCATGAACTCCCAGGAGCTCGAGACGGCCCGCCGCCTCGACGTCGGCTTCACCGCCGTCGTCTTCAACGACGACGACTACGGACTGATCTCGTGGAAGCAGGAGATGGCCCGGGGGCGCTCGGTCTCCACCCGGATCTCCAACCCGGACTTCGTCAC
>CAZMPV010000028.1:3009-14906 GCA_964567985.1 uncultured Gemmatimonadaceae bacterium | reverse complement strand
AGCCGCTCGAGCTCCACGCCCCGGGACGCCTTGAGGAGGACGACCTCGCCGCCCCCCAGCTCCGGCCGGAGGCGGTCGTACGCATCCTCCGGGTCGTCCTCGACGATCAGCCGGGGTGCTCCGCCCGCCTCGTCTTCTCCCGTCCGCTCCCGGGCGGTCTTGGCGAAGGCCCCGGTGGCCACCACCAGGTCCACGGGGTGCTCCAGGACGTCGGCCAGGACCTCCCTGTGGAGCGCCTCGCTCCGGGCGCCGAGCTCCAGCATCGTTCCCAGGACGGCGACCCGGGCGCCGAGCTCCGGATAGGTGGCCAGGAGCTCCACGGCGGCCCGGACGCTCTGCGGGTTCGCGTTGTAGCAGTCGAGGATGAGGGTGAGGCCGCCGACGCTCCGTACCTCGCCCCGCATGGAGGCGGGCTCCACGGTGCCCACCCCCCGGGCGGCGTCCGCGGGCGGGACGTCCAGCTCCTCGGCCACGGCCAGGGCCAGGAGGGCGTCCAGCACGGCGTGGCGCCCGGGAATCCGGAGCGTCACGGTCTGGTCCCGCCACTGGAAGTGGAAGCAGCCCCGGGCGTCGGTCTCGGCGTCCCGGGGCCGGAGGTCGTCGTCCGCGGTCTCGCTCCAGCCCGCCACCCGGACCCGGCCGCCAAGGGCCCGGGCGGCCTCGGACAGGGCCGGGGGCTCGTCGGAGACGACCCGGACGCCGGGCTCGCCCAGGCCCCGGAGGAGGTCCAGCTTCTCGTCCAGGACGCCCTCCAGGGACGCGAGCTTCTCCAGATGGGTCTCGCTCACCGTGGTCACGACCCCGTAACCGGGCTCGGCCACGGCGGTCAGCGCGGCGATCTCCCCGGGCTCGTTCGTCCCCATCTCCAGGACCAGCACCTCGGCGTCCGCCGGCGCCTCCAGCACCGTGTGGGGGAGGCCGATCCGGTTGTTCAGGTTGCCCCGGGTGCCGTGGACCCTATAGCGGGGCTCCAGCGCCCCCAGGACCAGCTCCTTGGTGGTCGTCTTCCCCGACGAGCCCGTGATGCCCACCACCCGGGCGTCCAGACGCCGGCGGCGGTAGCGGGCCAGGCGTCCCAGCGCCTTCAGCGTGTCCTCCACCGGATAGAGGCGGAGCCCCTCCGCGCCGGCCACGGGACGGGAGACCACGGCCCCGGCGGCCCCCCGGGCGGCGGCATCGGCCACGAAGTCGTGGCCGTCGAAGCGCTCGCCCACCAGGGCCACGAAGAGCTCGCCCTCCTCCACGCTCCGGCTGTCGGTGCCGACGCCGGCATACTCGGCCGTGGCGTCGGAGCGCCCGGGGTTCATGCCCAGGGCCTCCCGGACCCGCCGGTCCGACCAGGTGAAGGCGGTCACGACCGTGCCCCCCCGGCGG
The DNA here is from genome assembly GCA_964567985.1 of uncultured Gemmatimonadaceae bacterium. GTDB lineage: Bacteria > Gemmatimonadota > Gemmatimonadetes > Longimicrobiales > Gaopeijiaceae > CAZMPV01. The sequence continues at coordinate 13,532 of CAZMPV010000028.1, read as the reverse complement.
CCAGGCACTCCCGGACCACGACCCGCTCGTCGAATTCCCGCTTCTCGGTGCCCACCACCTGGTACGTCTCGTGTCCCTTGCCGGCCAGGAGGACCATCTCCCCCTTCCGGGCCGTCTCCAGGACGTGGGCGATCGCCTCCCGCCGGTCGGTGATCCGCTCGTACGGCGTGCCCTCGAATCCCGCGACGACGTCGTCGATGATCCGGTCCGGGTCCTCGGTCCGGGGATTGTCCGACGTCACCACGATCCGGTCCGCGAGGCCCGCCACCGCCCGGGCCATCTCCGGGCGCTTCTCCCGGTCCCGGTCACCGCCCGCACCGAAGAGCACGGTCAAGCGGCCCGGGGCGAGCGGGCGAAGCGTCTCCAGGACACGCCGGAGGGCGTCGGGGGTGTGGGCGAAATCGATGAGGACCGTGAAGGGCTCCCGGACGACCACTTCGAGACGCCCGGGAATCTGCGGTGCTTCGGCCAGGGCGGCGGCGACCGCCTCCGGTGCCTCGCCCAGGGCCAGCGCGGCGCCCGTGGCTGCCAGGGCGTTCTCCACGTTGAAGCGGCCCGGCAGGGGCAGGCGGATGTCGCCGGACCACTCCGGCGCGTCGAGACGGAAGTCGCAGCCGGCCGCGTCCAGCTCGACGTCGCTCGCCCGGAGCCCGGCGCCGCCGTCGGTGGAGAAGTCGATCCGCTCGAGCCGGCCCACCGGGAGCCGTCGCCACGCCTCCTCGTCGGCGTTCACGACCACCGTCCCGTCTTCGTCCATCAGGGTCAGGAGCCGGGCCTTGGCGTCGAAGTACGCGTCCCGGTCGGCGTGGTAGTCCAGGTGGTCCCGGGAGAGGTTCGTGTAGACGGCCACGGAGAAGCGGATGCCGTCGAGGCGCCGCTGCTCCAGGGCGTGGGAGGAGGCCTCGACCACCACCGACTCCACCCCGTCGTCGGCGAGCTCCCGGAGCCAGCGGCTGAGCTGCACCGGGCCGGGCGTGGTCAGGCCGACGGTCCCGGCCCGTGGCTGGCCCGTGGCCTCGACCAGCCCCAGGGTCCCGATGGCCGCGGCCGGGCCTCGCCGGGCCAGGAGGTGCCGGGTCAGCATGGTGGTCGTCGTCTTCCCGTTGGTCCCGGTGACTCCGACTGTCCGCATCTCCCGCCAGGGCGAGCCCATGACCCGGTCCGCGGCCAGGGCCCCGGCCCGGCGGCCGTCGGAAACGTGGAGCTGGGGCAGGCTAAGGTCGGCCCGGGGTCGCTCCACGACCGCGGCCGCGGCCCCCGATCGAGCGACGTCGTCCAGGTAGTCGTGGGCGTCGTGCTCCACGCCCTCCCAGGCCAGGAAGAGGTCGCCCTCCTCCACGCTCCGGGAGTCCTGGCTCACGCCCCGAACCGAGACGTCCTCCGGGCCCGGGGATCCCACGAGGAGACCGTCGGCACGGAGGACGTCCGCCACGGCGGAGAGAGGGACCGCGGACCGGGTCACCGGAAGCCTCCCAGCCGGACCGTGTCGCCCGGCGCCAGCCGGCGTCCCGGGGGCGGCCGGGTCGAGCCGACGGTCCCGCTCCCGTCCCAGAGGACCCGGAGACCCACGGCGTGGAGCCGTCGGACGGCGGCGCGGAGAGGGAGCCCCTCGACGTCCGGGACCGGTACGCCCTCTCCGGTCACGTCGGTCCGGATCGGGCGCTGAACCGCTCCGGATCCGCCCGGCGCGGCGTCCAGGGAGGCGAAGCGGACGGGGCTCCCGGCCGCCCCCCGATCGACGCTCCGGGCGATGGAGACCAGCGCCCGGCGGTCCAGAGGGGCCCGCCGGGCCGCGAGGATCGCCTCCAGGGTGGCCCGGGTCACCGGCGCCGCCGTGGAGCCTCCGTAGTAGGCGCCCTCCGGCCGCTCCAGCTTCACGAAGACCACCAGCTGGGGCTTCTCGGCCGGAAAGTAGCCGACGAAGGAGGCGTAGTAGCTGTCCCGCTGGTAGCCGTCCAGGGAGGCGTAGGCCCGGCTGGTTCCGCTCTTCCCCGCCACCCGGAAGGTGCTCAGCCGAGCCCGGGTCCCGGTCCCGTCCTCCACCACGTCCACCAGGACCCGGGAGATCTTCTCGGCGACTTGCTCGGGGACGGCCCTCCGGATCCGCCGGGGACCCCGCCGCTCCAGGGCGGATCCGTCGGTCCCCCGGACCTCCCGGACGATCCGGGGCTCCATGAGCCACCCGCCGTTGGCCAGGGCGCCGTACGCCATCGCCATCTGGATCGGCGTCACCGCGACCTCGTAGCCGATGGCCAGCGACGCCGGGGACTGGAGGGACCAGTCCTCGGGGCGGCGCAGCGTGCCCGCCGCCTCTCCGGGCAGGTCCACCCCGGTGGGGACGCCGAACCCGAAGGCCCGGAGGTTCTGATACTGCTGGGCCGGGGTCATGGCCCGCGCGGCCTTCGCCACCGCCACGTTCGACGAGACCCGGAGGGCGTCGGCGAGGCTCAGCGTGCCGTGGGCGTGGACGTCGGTGAGCGTCCGACCCGCCACGCGCCAGCGGCCCTCCTCGGCGTCGATGGAGTCCGACAGCGACGCCAGCTCCCCGGCCAGGAGCCCCGCCACCGTGAAGGGCTTCAGCGTGGAGCCGGGCTCGTACGGCGTGTTGATGGCCGAGAGCCCGGTGGAGCGACCGTCCCGAAGGGAGACCATGGAGAGGATCTCGCCGGTCCGGGGATCGGTGATCAGGAGGTCGCCGCCCCGGGCGCCGGTCTCCTCGATGGCCGAAGACAGCGCCTCCCGGGCGATCTCCTGGAGGTCCAGGTCGAGGGTGAGAACGACCCCTCCGCCCGAGCGGGGCGCCCGGACCACGTACGACTCGCCCGGAATCGGCTGGCCGACATTGTCCCGGGCCTGAACCTCACGGCCGGGCCGGCCCCGGAGGATCGAGTCCAGGACCTGCTCGACCCCGCCGACGCCCCTGCCGTCGCGGACCCGCCCCAGGCTCCCCATGGCGAGCTGCCCGTAGGGGTAGACCCGCTCCAGCTCCCGCTCCAGGTAGACCCCTCGAAGGCGACCGAGCTCCTCCCGCACCGAGGGCGCATAGCGCCCGGGGAGGACGACCCAGGGACGCTCGGAGCCGACGACCCGATCGGCCTCGGCGGGGCTGACCTCCAGGGCCGCGGTCAGCGCTTCTCGCACCCGCTCGGGCTCGTTCACCTCGCCGGGCGCCACAGAGATCCGGTAGCGCTCGTGGCTCACCGCCAGCTCCGCGCCGTCCCGGTCCAGGATCGCGCCCCGGGGCGCCGGGATCTCCAGGCTCTTCCGGTGCTGCTTCTCGGCCAACCGCTGCCAGGTCTCGCCTTCCACCACCTGAACCTGGACCGCCCGGGCCAGGAGGGCCGCGGCGGCCAGGGTCCAGCCGGCCAGGAGGAGACGGCGCCGCAGGGCGACCTTCTTCCCTCCCCGGGAGGAGTCGCTCCCGCTCATGGCGCGTCTCCCTGCAGGTAGACCATCTCGGAGGCGTGGGGCATGTGCATGCCCAGGCGCTCCCGGGCCAGGGGCACCACCCGGCCGCGACTCTCCAGATGCCGGACCCGCCGGAGCAGCTCGGCCCGCTCGGCCCGGGCCAGGCTCGTCTCCTGACGCACCTCGTCCAGGGCGGCCAGGGTCTCCAGGGCCCGACTCTGACGCCACGCCACCAGGCTGAGCGAGGCGAGGAGGCAAGCCACCGCCAGCGCCGCCCGGCTCGGTCCGCCGATCCTGGTCATTCCGCCTTCCTCCACGCCCTCAAGCGCGCGCTGCGTGCCCGGGGATTCTCCCGCGCCTCGTCCTCGGACGGGCGCGCCGGGCCCCGGGTCAGCGTCCGACCCAGAGCCCGACCCCGGCAGCGGCAGACCGGGATCTCGGGAGGGCAGACGCACTCCTTGCTCCAGTTCCGGAAGGCGTTCTTGACGATCCGGTCCTCCAGCGAGTGATAGGCGATGACGACCAGGACGCCTCCGGGTGCGAGCGCCTCGCGGAGCCGGGGGAGCCCTTCCTCCAGGGCGTCGAGCTCCTCGTTCACCGCGATCCGCACGGCCTGGAAGATCCGGGCCTTGTCCCGGGGCGACGGCGATCGATCCAGCGTCGAGGACAGGGCCGCCATCAGGTCGTCGCTCGTCTCAAGGGGCCGGTCCTCTCGGCGCCGGACGATCTCCCGGGCCAGCCTCCGGGCCCGCCGCTCCTCCCCCAGATCACGGAAGATCCGGGCCAGGCGATCCTCGTCGGCCGCGTTGAGGAGCTCGGCGGCCGAGGGCCGGCCCTCACGTCCCCCGCCCATCCGCATGTCCAGGGGCGCACCCCGCCGGAAGGTGAAACCCCGCTCTTCGGTGTCGATCTGGTGCGAGCTGACACCCAGGTCGAGAAGGGCCCCGGCGAGGCTCCCGTCCGCCACGGCCGCCCGCTCGGTGACCTCGTCGAAGCGGGCCTCGACGAAGCGCACCCGGTCCGCGTGGTCGGCGAGGATCCGGGATGCGTGCTCCAGGGCCTCCGGATCCCGATCCACCGCCACGAGCCGGCACGCCGGGCACCGCTCCAGCAGGGCGATCGCGTGACCGCCACCGCCGACCGTCCCGTCCAGATAGAGGCCGGGGCCGCCCCGGAGGAGGAGGTCCAGGACCTCGTCCACCAGGACGGGTTGGTGAAAGTCGCCGCTCTCTTCCCTCTCGGGGGACACGTCGCGCTCCACTCCTGCCTCGACGAAATGACCCATGAGGCTCAGCCGAACACCTGGCGGGCGAAGCGGGCGAACTCCTCTTCGTCCCGGTCCTCCACCGACTCGCGGTATGCCTCCGGGTTCCAGATCTCGACCCGGTCGATGTTGCCGTTCAGGAGCACCGGCCCCTCCAGGGACGCCGCCTCCCTCAGGGGCGCCGGGATCAGGATGCGCCCCTGCTTGTCCGGCGAGACCACGTCGGCCTTGGCCAGGATCTCCCGGACGTGGTTCGCCACCCGTCGCCCGCTCTTGCGGAGGTCGAGGAGCTCGTCCCGGAACCGGTGCCACTCGTCCTCGGGAAAGAGCGTCAGGTACGGCTTCTCCCACTGGAGGACGATGAAGCGGTCGGAGTCGGCCTCCAGCCGAAAATCGGCCGGAAGGCTGACCCGCCCCTTCCCGTCCATCTGGTACTCGTAGCTGCCGAAGAATCCGTTCACCGGCGTGGAGCCCAGTGGGATTGAGTGGTAAATAGTGGTAACGACTGGCCCCAACATACGCGGGGGAGTGCGGAACCGTCAAGAGTCATTTTTTTCGAAAGACCTTCGGTTTATCTTCGGATTCGCCAGGGACGGCCGAAGGGACGTTCTTCTGCTGCTGACGGGAAAAACACCGAATCCGGATCGGAGGCATTCGGCGAGCTGGAGGGGCACCGCCCCGGGCCGATTTTTGCCAAAATCGTCGATCTCGACCCGGGCGGGACGACACGACCCGTGGGGAGCCGTGGGAACGGTCCGGAGGAGGGAGGCCGGAGAGAGTCCCCGGGCGGATCCGGGGAACGGGAGCGCGTCGGGCCATCCGGCTCGGGACGGGAGTCCCGCCGGATGACCCTGAACGACGAAGGGGGCCCCGCGGGATGGTCCCCGCGGCGCCCCCCCTACTTCACGGAGCTGGAGCTAACCGGCGGTCAGCGGCCCCGCTCGATGATCGCTTCCTGGATCTCGATGTACTGCTGGGCCGCGCTCTGGAACTTCTGGAGCTGCTCGGAGCTGATGGCGCTCTGACCCTCCACGTAGGGGGTGGAGGCCTGGAAGAGCTCCAGGGCCCGCTGGAACATGGGGAGCGTGGCCTCGGCCGTCTCGACGGTCTGGGGCTCCTGCTCGGCCACGGCCTGCTGATACAGGGCGTAGCCGTGCCAGAAGTCGAGCTCGGCCCGGGCCTGCTCGGGCACGTCGAACTCCTTGGCCGCCTGGAGGCCGTTGACCGCATAGTCCCAGTTCTCCTGCTGGACGCCCTTCGAGTGGGCGTCGGACAGGACCAGGCGGGCCGCTACGCTGGCTTCCACGGCGCCGGACTCGACGGCGCCGCGGAGCTTCGGCAGCGCCTCGTCCACCCGGCCGGCGTCCATGAGCCACTTCCCCTGCCGGACGGCGATGTTGGGATATTCGGGGTCGAGGCTCTGCACCGTGTCCAGGGCGGCGATCGCCTCCTCGGTGTTCCCCTGCTGGTTCAGGGCGTTGGCATAGACGTTCCAGAGCGCCGCCGACTCGCGGGTCTGGTCCACCGCCTGCCGGGCGAAGTCGATCGCCTGCTGGGTCTCGCCGAGCTGCAGGTAGGCCGCGACCACGTTCCGGAGCTGGCTCTCGTTCGTCTCGGCGCCCTTCGCCTCGAAGACCGTCCGGTACGACTCGATGGCGGTCTGGTAGAGCGCGGCCACCGTGTCGGGCATCTGCTGCTGGGCCCCTTCGGCCACGGTCCGGCCCTGCTGGGCCGTGAGACCCGCCTCTTCCATCCGGTCCCGGGCGGCTGCGAAGGCGAAGTTCCCGTACTGCTCGTGGAGGTTCACGTTGTCCGGGTCGAGGTCGAAGCCCTCCTCCAGGAGGTCCATGGCGCCCTCGGGATCGCCGGCCTGGGCCAGGTCGTAGGCGATGTTCATCCGGACGTTGGAGTCCTGGGGGTTCAGCTCCAGGTAGCGGGAGTAATACTCCCTGCCCTGCTCCTCCATGCCGAGGCGGGCCGAGATGTTTCCGGCCCACTGGAGGGCGTTCTCGTGGATCGGATCCTGCTCGAGGACGGTCTGGAGCTCTTCGAGCGCGGGCTCTAGCCTGTCCGTCTTCTCCAGCGTGAGCGCCTTCGTGTAGCGCGAGGAGATCGAGTTCGGGTTCAGCTCCAGCGCCCGATCGCAGTTCTCCAGGGCGCTCTCGTACTGCTGGGAGTTGTAGTAGTCCTGGCAGAACGCCGCTGCCCGGGTCTGCTCGACGACCCGCTCGAAGGCCTGGACGATGTGCTGGGCAGCCTGGGCCCGGCCGTCGTCGTTCTCCGAGACGGTGATCGGCTCCACCTCGAAGGTCTCGCTGTTCTCCACGACGACGAAGTGGGATTCGATCGCGTACTGGTCGTTCCCCGCCTCGGTGTAGGTGCCGCAGAGGACGACCTGGCTGTTGATCTGCGTGGCGAGCTGACGGCTGCGGACGCAGTTGAGCTCGTCCACGTCCATGTCGAAGCGGTCGGCGGCGTCCTCGAGCTCGTCCTCGTCCACCGGGACGTGGGTCGCCAGGTTGTTGATGGCGTCCCGGAGCTCCTCGGCCATGTCCTCGCCGAAGTCGTCGTCCGCGTCGCCCTCGGGCTGGAGATAGGGGACGAGCACCCGGAAGCGCGACGAGGCCTGCTGGGCTTCGAGGGACTCGGTGAGCGGCATCCCGGTCAGGGCGGCTGCCGTGAGCGCGACGAATGCAAGCCGTAGCCGTCCGATCATCATCACTTCTCCATGGGGGGAGTTCGTCCTGCGGCGGGCTCCGGTCGCTGGCGCCGGAGTCAACGCCTCCAGGCTGTAGTAACCGTCCGAGACGAGAAAAGATCCACGCGGCGGGGGTCCCGTCTCAGCCTGAGAGCGGAAGAATCTATAGTGTTTCCCGACGCCGGGTCAACCGTGGCGGACTTCCACCCCAGGTGGACACATCCGGCCGCGGAATGTCACATCTGGACGAGGCCGCCGCCGCCCCTCCGTCGTCTGGCGCGTCCTTCCCCCACGGGATACCGTGGAAGGGTAGCGAGACGCTCCCGAAGGAGGACCGCGATGGCCAATGTGATCGTGCCGCCCGGTTGGCGGATCCCGGAGCACCGCGCCACCCCCGAGTCCGTCTACTGGAACCGCCGAAGGTTCGTGAAGGCCCTGGGCGCCGGCGCCGCCGCCGTGGGGCTGGGTGCGTGCCGCTCCCCCGGCGAGGGCCGGAGCGGCGCCGGAAGCGCGGGGACGCCCGACCAGCAGACGCCGTCCGGCCCCCTGGACACGATCCCCGAGACGCCCACCGCCGGCCTCTACCCGGCACGGCGGGATCCCCGCTTCAGCACGGAGCGGGCCCTCACGGACCGGATCGACGCGGCCACCTACAACAACTTCTACGAGTTCCTGACCGACAAGGCGTCCGTCTGGAGGCACACCGGTCCCTTCGAGGCCCGTCCGTGGACCGTCGAGATCGCCGGCGAGGTGAACAATCCGGGCGTCCACGACGTGGCGGAGCTGGAGCGGGAGCTGGGCCTGGAGGAGCGCGTCTACCGCTTCCGGTGCGTCGAGGCCTGGGCGATGGTCGTTCCCTGGACCGGATTCCCCCTCCGGAAGCTCCTGCAGAAGGCGGAGCCCCTCTCCTCGGCCCGCTACCTCCGCTTCGTCAGCTTCGACCGCCCCGGTCAGGCCGTGGGCCAGCGAACCCAGACGTGGTACTCCTGGCCGTACTACGAGGGGCTGCGGATGGACGAGGCGATGAACGAGCTCGCCATGGTTGTCACCGGAGTCTACGGCGAGCCCCTCCCCAAGCAGCACGGGGCGCCGCTCCGGATCATCACGCCCTGGAAGTACGGCTTCAAGAGCCCGAAGTCGATCGTCCGGATCGAGTTCCTCCGGGAGCGCCCCCCCACCTTCTGGAACGACCTCGCGCCGAACGAATACGGATTCTTCTCCAACGTGAACCCGGAGGTGCCCCACCCCCGCTGGTCCCAGGCCACGGAGCGGATCCTGGGCTCGGACGAGCGCGTCCCCACCGACCTCTTCAACGGCTACGGGGAGTGGGTGGGAGAGCTCTACGACCCGGCCCTCCTGGAGCGGCTCAGCTGAGACTACGGGCGGCCGCGATCGGGCGCGACTGGCCCGACCGACCGCACCCGGCCGCTCAGCCGTCGTCGCCCGCCGGCCGCCCTCCCCGGCCGAATGGCCCGTCCGCCGCCTCGATCCGCTCCCGGATCCCCTCGGGCATCGCCACGCTCTTCCCGGCCTCGTAGTCGTACATCACCTGGACGGACTCGCCGGAGACGAGGGCGTCGCCGTCGGATCCCTCGACCCGGTACGTCATCTCGAAGTGCTTCTTCCCCAGCAGGCTCACCCGCACGCCGACCACGAGCCGCGCCGGGTAGACGATGCGCTGGTGGTACCGGACCCGGACCTCTGCCAGGACGAAGTCCAGCTCGTCCATGGCGGGGCGGCCGACCACCTCCTGCCAGTAGGTCGCCCGGGCCTCCTCGAAGTAGATCAGGGCCTGGGAGTGGTGGGCGTGGCCCCCGACGTCGATGTCCCGGAAGCGGACGTCGACGGGGTGGCGAACGGTGAAGTCGTGGTCCGGGGCGCTCATGGAGGTCCTCGATGGCCAGCGTGTCCGGGAGAGTCCTGCGTGTCCGGGAGAGTGAAACTCCTGCGCGGGCGTCGGGTGCAATTCCCGGCGGCCGGTTCGCGGCGGCGATCTGTCCCGGGTCGGCTCCCCGCCCGCCGTCGTCGCCCCTCCGATGCACAGTGCACCCGGGAACGGGAGTATTCTGAGCCCCATGGTCGATGAAAGCAAAGCCCCGGACGTGGTCGTCGCCGGAGCGGGGATCATCGGGTGTTCCGTGGCCCGGGCCCTGGCCCGTCGGGGTGTGGACGTGACGGTCGTGGAGCCCGGGGAGCCCGGGAGCCGGGCGACCCGAGCCGCCGGGGGAATGCTCTCTCCTCTGGGAGAAGCCGACCGCCCGGGCCCCTTTCTGAAGCTGGGCCTGGCCAGCCTCGAGCTCTATCCCGGTTACGCGGCCTCGGTCGAGGGCGAGACCGGCACGGACGTCGGGTTCCGCCACTCCGGCAAGCTTCAGGTCGCGTGGGACGACGACGGTGTCGAACGGCTCCGGAACCGACGAGCGTGGCTCACCGACCAGGGCTTCGACGCCCGTTGGATCGACGGCGACGAGGTCCGGCGGCGGGTGGAGGGCCTGGCCGACGGCGTCCGGGGAGGCCTCCTCCTGGAGGAGGAGCGGCAGGTGGACAACCGGAAGCTCGGGGCTGCGCTTCCGGAGGCGGCCCGGCGGGCTGGGGCGCGCTTCCGGACCGGCCGCAGGGTGACGGCGGTGGAGCGGGGCGCCAGCCGCGTCCGGGGCGTGGTCCTGGACGACGGCGAGCGGATCGCCGCAGGAGCGGTCGTCGTCGCAGCCGGCGCCTGGAGCGGCCGGATCGAGGGCCTGCCCCGTCCCCTGCCCGTGCGACCGGTGCGGGGCCAGATGGTCGCTCTCTCCATGGAGCGGCTCTCCCTGGACACGATGATCGAGACCGGCCGGGTCTACATGATTCCCCGCCGGAACGGACCGCTGATCGTCGGCGCGACCCAGGAGGAGGTCGGGTTCCGCGCCCATACGACTCCCGGGGGGGTGTCGGCGCTCCTGGACGGCGCGGTGCGGGGGATCCCCTCCCTGGCCGACGTCGAGCTCCTGGAGAGCTGGGCGGGCCTCCGGCCGGGCACTCCCGACGACCAGCCGATCCTGGGTCCCGACCCGGAGGTCGAAGGGCTACACTACGCCACCGGCCACTTCCGGAACGGGATCCTCCTCGCCCCCGTGACGGCCCGGATCGTCGCCGGAACGATCACCGGCGAGGGCG
>CAZMPV010000028.1:0-2909 GCA_964567985.1 uncultured Gemmatimonadaceae bacterium | reverse complement strand
GCTCCCCGGGTGACCGTCTCCGACCTGAGGCTCCTGGGGAGCGGCAGCTGGAGCGAGAGCGCAGAGGGCGTCTCCCCGTCGGTCGGCCTCCAGGAGCTGGTCTCCGTGGGACTCCTGCGGCGCCGGGACGTGCACTTCGTCGAGCGGCGTCGCTTCGCGGCGGCCGCCGACCGGGAGCGCCGGGGTGAGGCCCGGCCGGAGGGTGCGCCCCCGATCGGCCGGTCTCCGGGCGCCGACCTGATCCTCACCGGTTCCTGGTTCGCCCAGGGCGCGGACTCCGCCGTCCTGGAGCTCAGGCTCACCGGAGCCGAGACCGGCGAAGTCGTCCGCTCGTGGCGGACGGCTACCCCCGCCGACGCCGACCTCCCTTCCCTGGCCCGGACGGCGACCGGAGGCCTCCTGCGGGCCCTGGGCGCGATGGGCCGGCTCCCGGAGTGGGACGATCCCCTGGCCGGAACCGGGGTGGAGCCCGCGCCGCCGGCCTACCGAAGCGCCGGCATTCCGACTCCGGCCGTCGGCGCCTATCTCCGGGGCGTGCGGGCGGTGGACGGCTATCAGTGGGAGGCGGCCCGGCGCGCGTTCCAGCGAGCCCTGGAGATCGCCGGAGAGGGCTTCTTCGAAGCCGACGTCGCGCTGGCCCGAGCCGCCAGGCTCCGGGCCGGGGAGACGCTGGGATCGGACCCGTGAGCCGACTGGCGTGAGGGATTCGCCGCGGCCCGACGGCCGCTGAGTCCCGGAAGGCTCCCCCCCACCTTCCGAGCACCGGCCTCATGAACGAGATTCACGGCTTCCAGGTCCTGCTGGTCGAGGACGATCCGGGAGAGCGCTGGATCGTGTCCGAGATCCTCCGCTCCCGGGGTCACCAGGTCACCGCGTGCGAGACGGCGGAGCTCGGCTGGGACCGCTTCCAGGAGACATCCCACCCTCTCGTCCTCCTGGACTGGCTGCTCCCGGGAATGGACGGTCTCGAGCTCTGTCGCCGGATCCGGAACCATCCCAGGGGCGACCAGACCGTGGTGGTCATGGTCACGAGCCGGGACGAGCCCGAAGACCTGGAAGAAGTCCTCCGGGCCGGTGCAGACGACTACGTGACCAAGCCCATCGACGTGGGCCTGATGAACATCCGTCTGGCCGTGGCCGAGAAGGACGTCCAGGACGTCCGGGCCCAGAAGCGGACCCAGGACGCCCTGGAAGCCCGGAGCCGGGAGCTCCAGACGCTCTTCGAGAACCTGGACGAGGTCTTCTTCACCGTGGACGCCCGGGCGGACGAGCTCGTCCAGGTGTCCCCGGGCGCCGGTCGGATCCTGGGACGGAGCCCCGAGGAGCTGAGGGGCGATCCCGACCTCTGGCGAGCGGTGCTCTTCCCCGAAGACCTTCAGGAGGAGCTCGCCGGAGCCGGGGAAGACGGGACGGCGTCGCTGACACGGCAGTACCGGATCGGGCGACCCGACGGCGAGAGCCGCTGGCTGGAGGCCACGGTCAAGGCGAGTCGGGACGACGAGGGACGCCTCGACCGGGTGGACGGGATCGTCTCGGACGTGACCGAGGAGAAGCGGGCCCAGCGAGAGCTCTCGGCGCGGAACGAGGAGCTCCGGACCCTCTACCGGATCTCCGAGGTGGTCCTCGCCGCCGCCTCGCTGGACGAAGCCTACCAGGAGATCCTCGAGGAGATCCGTCGCGCCACGGGCTACCCCATCGTCGCGGTCGAGCACTTCGACGAGGAGCGGGAGCGGATGGTGATCCGGGCGGCCGCGGGCCTGTCCCTGGACGACGACGAGCGGTCGATCCCGATCCACCGGACCCTCTCCGGGGTCGCCGTCCAGGAGCGAGCCCCCGTGGTCGAGCCCGACGTCCGCTCCCGGAGCGAGCACGACCACGACCTCTTCAGGCGGGCCCGGATCCGGGCCTACATCTCCGTGCCCATGTTCGTCAGCGGGCGGGTGGTCGGCACCCTGACGCTGGCCCACACGGAGGTCCGGGAGCCCGACCCCCGGCTGGTCCGCTGGATCGGGAGCCTGGCGAATTCGATCGCCACCCTCGTGGATCGGCTCGCCGCCCAGGAGGCGCTCGTCGAGAGCGAGAGGAAGCACCGGGCCCTGGCCCGGCAGCTCCGCCAGGCCAACGAGGAGCTCGAGGCCTTCGCCTACTCGGTCTCCCACGACCTCCGCACGCCCCTCCGGACGATGGAGGGGTTCGCCCACGCGCTGCTCGACGACTTCGGGGACGAGCTCCCCCCGGAGGCCCGGGACTACGTGGAGCGCATCATCGCCTCGGGCGAGCAGTCGGAGAAGCTGATCCGGGATCTGCTGGCGTACAGCCGGCTCAGCTTCGAGGAGGTCCAGCTCCAGGCCGTCGACCTGTCCGAGGTGGTCGAGCTGGCCCGGGAGCAGGTGGCCGGCGCTCTGGAGGCGGCCGACGCCCGGCTCGACGTCCAGGACGACCTGCCCCGGATCCGGAGCCACCAGGCGACCCTGGTCCAGGTGATCTCGAATCTCCTCAGCAACGCCGTGAAGTTCGTCCCCCCCGATCGGACGCCCCTCATCGAGGTCGGCGCCGAGGAGGTGACTGAGGGAGCCCGGCTCTGGGTCCAGGACAATGGAGTCGGCATCCCACCGGACCAGACGGACCGGATCTTCAAGGTATTCGAGCGCCTGGCCGAGAGCGGAGATCAGCCCGGGACGGGGATCGGCCTCGCCATCGTCCGGCGGGGGATCGAGCGCCTCGGCGGCCGGGTGGGCGTCGAGTCCGAGCCCGGCGAGGGGAGCCGGTTCTGGATCGAGATCCCGAGGAGCTCACAGCCACAGCCGGCCCCGGGGCAGCTGGCGTCGGCCCAGGAGCCGGGTGCTTCCTCCTCCTAGAAGCGACCGTAGCCTTCCCGTAGCTCTACCGGGGAAGGATCCGCACGCCGC
>CAZMPV010000027.1:8598-15078 GCA_964567985.1 uncultured Gemmatimonadaceae bacterium | reverse complement strand
GGGCCCAAGGCCCGTGGTCCGCGCTCCCAACGCGGCCCGCCCAGCTTTCCGATCGGACTCCTAGGAGCGCCGCCGCCGTGGATCGTCTTCCACCGGAGCGGGTCGCAGAGATCCTCGAGAGGGCCCGGGACGTCCGGATCCTGGTGGTGGGAGACGTCATGCTCGACCGCTACATCACGGGGCGGGTGGATCGGATCTCTCCGGAGGCGCCCGTGCCGGTCGTCCGGGTCGAGGAGGAGTCCGCGGCGGTGGGCGGCGCGGGCAACGTGGCGGCCAACGTCGTCGCCCTGGGCGCCCGCTGCGACCTGGTCGGCTGCGTCGGCAGCGACGCCTACGGAGGAATGCTCGCCGAGGCGCTGGAGAGCCTGGGGGTCGGCACGGGCGGCCTCGTGGAGAGCGGGGATCGGCCGACCACCGTGAAGACCCGGGTCCTGGCCCGGCGCCAGCAGGTCGTCCGGGTGGACCAGGAGGTCGCCGACGACGTGGCGCCCGCCCTTGCCGGCGAGGTGGAGGAGCGGATCCGGGGGATGCTGGACGGGGCCGGGGCCCTGATCCTCGAGGACTACAACAAGGGTATCCTGGTGGAGAGCGTGATCCAGAAAGCCCTGGGGATGGGCATCGAAGGCGGCGTGCCCACCGTGGTGGATCCGAAGCGGATCCGCTTCTTCGAGTACCGGGGAGCCACCGTCTTCAAGCCCAACGCCAAGGAGCTGGAGGACGCCCTGGGCGCCCGCCTGCGGCCGGAGGACGCCGGGTGGATGGAGTCCACCCGCCGCCGGCTGGAGTGCGAGAACCTGCTCCTGACCCTCGGAGAGGAGGGAATGGCCCTCCAGACCGCCGACGGCGAGCACCTCCGGGTTCCCACCGTGGCCCGGGACGTCTACGACGTCTCCGGCGCCGGCGACACGGTGACCGCCGTCGTGGCGGTCTCCCTGGCCGCCGGGGCCTCTCCTCTGGAGGCCGCGATCCTGGCCAACCACGCCGCCGCCATCGAGGTCGGCAAGGCCGGCGTGGCCACGGTGAGCCCGGAGGAGATCCTGACGCAGTACCGCCGGCACCGGGACGGCTGAGCCGGACCGGCCGGCGCTCGCACGCAGCACTCGCGACATCGAACCCCAGCTACGGAGGCATCCGTGACACCCCTCGACGTGATCCATTCAGACGGCGCCCCGAAGGCGATCGGCCCTTACTCGCAGGCCATTCGGGCGGGAGACTGGCTCTTCTGCTCGGGACAGATCGCCATCGACCCGGAGACGGGAGAGATGATCGACGGCGACGTCGCCGCCCAGACCGATCGGGTCATGAAGAACCTGGCCGCGGTGCTGGAGGAGGGCGGCGCCTCGCTGGACCGGATCGTCAAGACGACCGTCTTCCTCGACGACATGGACGACTTCGTCGCCATGAACGAGGTCTACGGCCGGCACCTGGGCGACCACCGCCCGGCCCGGGCCACGGTGGAGGCCGGGGAGCTCCCCAAGGGCGTCGCCGTGGAGATCGAAGCGGTGGCCTTCCTGGGCTGACGGGGAAGAGCGGGGGATCGCCCTCCCCGTCGGCAAACCCGTTGCGAGGGCCACATTTTACTTGACAACGGGGTCCCCGGGCTCTATTGATGACGCAACAAACGTCACCGGTACTATACATCTGTCATCTCTACGACAGATTGACCGGACGGACGGGTCGCGCCCGTTCCGGACCGGGGTGACGACCCGCCGACACGCGAGGAGGAGGGTGTACTAGGGTGTCATACGCATCCGTGATGTGCGCTCGCCACGTCCTCGAGCGTCGGCGGTACCGGGCCTCCTTCAGCCGCGGAGGGTTTCGACTTTCCGGGCTGGACGAGGCTTCCGGACGCCCCTGTCGTGAACGCAGCATCGCTTCCGGCCGGGGCATTTTTCATTGTACCCCTCTTTCACCCCTCTCGATGGGAGCAGCGCAATGAACCATCGATCGTTTGAGTGCCTCAAGAACGGGGCGCTCGCGGTCGGCTTCGCGGCATTGGCCGCGATCGCGCTCGTCTGGACGCCGGCTTCGGCCGCGGCCCAGACCGGGACGATCGTCGGCACGGTGAGCGTGGCCGAAACCGAGCGACCCCTGGAGGCGGTCCAGGTCTACATCGAGGGCTCCGGCATCGGAACCCTTACGAATTCCTCGGGCCGCTTCCTGCTCGTCAACGTTCCCGTGGGCGAGCACACGGTGACCGCAGAGCTGGTGGGCTACAGGGCCACCAGCCAGACCGTCACGGTCTCCGCCGGCGAGTCGGCGGTGGCCAACTTCTCTCTCTCGCAGTCTGCCATCGCCCTGGACGAGATCGTCGTCACGGGCGCGGGGGTCGCCACCGAGAAGAAGCGCCTCGGCAACACGATCTCCACGATCAACACCGAGCAGATGGAGAACCAGCCCATCTCGAGCTTCTCGGACCTGATCCAGGGTCGGGAGCCGGGGCTGGTGGGCCTGCCCTCCTCCGGCACGACCGGCGAGGGCTCCCGGATCCGCATCCGGGGCTCGGCGAGCCTGTCCCAGTCGAACGAGCCCATCATCTACGTGGACGGCATCCGCGTGGATCGGTCGGGCGGATTCGGACCGGGCGTGTCGGCGGGCGGACAGGGAAGCCCCTCCCGCCTCGATGACATCAACCCCAACTCCATCGAGCGGATCGAGGTCCTGAAGGGCGCCGCGGCGGCCACGCTGTACGGCACCGAGGCCTCGAACGGGGTCATCCAGATCTTCACCAAGCGCGGCCAGCAGGGCGCGCCCCGGTGGACGTTCCAGGTCGAGCAGAGCATGATCGACACGCCGACCGACCGGATGATCCCCCACG
Organism: uncultured Gemmatimonadaceae bacterium; assembly: GCA_964567985.1. Classification (GTDB taxonomy): domain Bacteria; phylum Gemmatimonadota; class Gemmatimonadetes; order Longimicrobiales; family Gaopeijiaceae; genus CAZMPV01. The sequence continues at coordinate 12,260 of CAZMPV010000027.1, read as the reverse complement.
CCGACTTCGCCGTGAGCCAGGAAGACGTCCAGCGGATCCAGCAGCGCTGGGGTCGCACGGTGGGACTCTACGAGCCCTTCCAGGAGATGGTCTTCCCCGAGATCCTGGAGACGGGCTACGGCCAGACGTACTCCGGCTCGGTCCAGGGCGGCGGAGACCTGATCACGTACTTCGTGTCGGGCCGCTACTTCAACGAGGACGGCCCCCTGGGCTGGGAGGACGAAATCCAGGCCCGGGACCACAACGTCAAGCGTCAGGCCCAGGCGAACATCAACGTCTTCCCGACCGACGATCTGCGGCTCCGCTTCAGCGGGCTGTACTCCGAGGTCAACCACGAGACGTTCGAGAACTCGAACAACATCTTCGGCGTCTTCTCGTCGATGTTCATGTCCCACCTGCGCCTGGCGCGGGAGGGCAACCGCTTCGGCTCGCTCGCCTTCGGCACCACGAAGGAGTTCGGCCAGGCGACGACGAACCAGGACGTGGAGCACTTCGCCGGGAGCATCAACGCGAACTGGACGCTGGCGCAAGGGCTCGTCTTCGACGGGACCTTCGGCGTCGACGTCACGAACCAGCGGAGCGTGAACTTCTTCCCGTTCGGCTGGAACGTGGACGGCTTCAGCACCTTCTTCACCGACGGGCTCCGGAGCCTGAGCGACCGGAACCACCGGGAGGTCACGGGCGACTTCAAGCTGTCGCACCAGGCCGACATCGGCTCGAGCCTCTCGAGCTCGCTGGTGGTCGGTGCCCAGGGCTTCCTCCGGCAGACGGTCTCGACGGGCGGTGACGGGCTGCAGTTCCCCGGCCCGGGCCTCGAGGTCCTCTCGGCCGCGTCGAGCCAGTCGGTCTTCGAGATCTTCAGCCGGGTCGTGAACGCCGGCGTCTTCGTCCAGGAGCAGGTCGGCTGGAGCGACTACGCCTACTTCACCGTCGGCGGGCGCTTCGACGCCAACTCCGCCTTCGGTGAGGACTTCGACGTGGCCTTCTACCCGAAGGCGAGCGTCTCCATCATCCCCAGCGACTTCGACGGATGGGAGAACGAGACGCTGTCGAGCTTCCGGATCCGGGCGGCCGTCGGCCAGTCCGGCCTGCAGCCCGGCGCCTTCGACAAGTTCACCACCTTCTCCTCGCTTCCGTCCCTCGAGGGTCCGGGCGTCGCCCCGGACAACCTGGGGAACCAGGCGCTTCAGCCCGAGGTCTCCACGGAGTGGGAGGCCGGCGCCGAGCTGGGCCTCTTCAACGAGCGGGTCGGCGTCGACGTCACGTACTGGAACCGGACGGTCAGCGACGCGCTGGTCGCCCGCCAGTTCCCGGTCTCCGGCGGCTTCCGGGCCACCCAGCTCGACAACATCGGTGAGGTCAAAGCGTCCGGTGTCGAGGTCGCCGTCAACGGCACGGCCTACCAGAGCCGCCAGACGAGCGTGGACCTCTTCGCCAACGCCTCGTACATCACCGAGGAAGTGACGGACATGGGCGGAGCGCCGCCGCTGAAGGTGGGCGGCAGCTATCCGCGCTACCGGAACTTCGTGAAGGAGGGCTTCGCGCCCGGCGCCTACTTCGGCGCCACGCCCGCGGACGTCGCCATTCCGCTCAACCTGAACGGCGACTGCTCGGTCCCGACCCAGCAGGAGGCGCTGGCCTACTTCAGCGAGCCCCGGAATCCCAGCGACTTCGAGGTCCTCTCGAAGACGCCCGACGGCGGGATCGGATCGGTCGGCTGCGGCGGCGACTTCCTGGGCAACCACCTGGGCAAGCCGACGCCCGACTGGCAGGGCTCCTTCGGGACGAACCTCACCTTCCTGACGAACTTCGAGCTCAGCACCCTCTTCGAGTTCAAGGCGGGCAACTACCACGTGCAGGACCTGTCGGGCATGTTCCGCCAGGCCAACGCGGTCATCGGCCGGAACACGCCGGAGTCCGCCCGCGTGAGCGCCACGATGCAGAATCCGAACTCGACGGCGCAGGAGCGCCTGGACGCCGCGATCTTCTGGGCGAACAACCTGAGGGCGCTGGCCCCCATGTCGGGGATGAACGGGATCCACCCGGCCGACTGGCTGCGGTGGAGAGAGCTCTCCCTGACGTACCGGATGCCGTCGGACTTCGTCGACCGGTTCAGCCTCAACACCGCCAGCCTCACGCTCGGCGTGCGGAACCTGAAGCTCTGGGTGAACGAGGAGTACACCGGCATGGACCCCGAGGTGAACATCCTCGGACGGTGCGACGGTGGACTGAGCTGCAACTTCCTGAACTCGGTCGAGGGATGGGGACTGCCGATTCCGCGGCGGTTCACGGCCTCTATCCGCGTCGGCTTCTAAGGGGATGCGAACAATGAACACACACCAAGCGAGGAATCGGAATGGAGGGTCGGGGGCCCTCGGGCGCATCGTCGCCCGCACGGCGCTCCTCGTGGCCCTCATCGTTCCCGCGACGGGGTGCGACATCCTCGACGTGGAGAACCCGAACAACCTGGTCCAGGAAGACGTCCAGAAGCGGCCGGCGGCCAACGCCGTGGTGAACGGGGCGCTCGCCACCGTGACCCGGGGCATCGGCCAGATGTCCGCCTCCTACTCCACCACCACCGACGAGCTGACATGGATCGGCTCCCGGGACGCGTGGAACCAGCTCGACCAGGGCAACATCGTCGATCCGGCCAACGAGTTCGTCGACGCCGCGTATCCCTTCCTCTCGGAGGGGCGGTGGATGGCGGACCAGGCCATCGAGATCCTGACAGGGCACGTGGAGGAGGAGAGCACGGCCCAGATGCGCGAGGACCTGGCCCGGGCGTACCTGATCGCCGGCGTGGTCTACACGAACATCGCCGACATGATGGAGGACTTCGTCCTGGGCTCCGACCGCACCGAGGCGTCGCCTCCGGTGGGCGAGGAGAACATGGGGCAGGTCTACAGCACGGCGATCGAGTACTTGACTCAGGCCATCACCAGGGCCCAGGCCGACGGGCTCAAAACGATCGAGCTCCAGGCCACCGCCATGCGGGCCCGGGCCAAGCACGCCCTGGCGGTCTGGCAGAAGACCCAGGGCTCCACGCCCTCGGATCCGCTCGTCAACGCCGGCGCCGACGACGCCGCAGCGGTCGTGGGCATGCAGGGCTTCGGGGACTGGATGTACGACCTCGAGTTCAGCAACGCGACCGTCACCTCGAACATCGCCTTCCAGGTGAACGAGCGGGGCGAGCTCCAGCTCGGCGAGTCGATCGTCACCCGTAACGCCGACGACTCCATCGACGAGTTCATCTTCACCGATCCCGTCACGGGCGAGCTGGACCCCCGCCTGACGACCATCGCCGAGGACTTCCTGGGCTCGGGACAGGTCGCGCCCATCACCCAGGCTTCGAACCGGGAGATGCACCTGATCCTGGCGGAGTCGCGCCTGGCCCAGGGCGACATGGACGGCTTCATCGAGCACATCAACCACGTCCGGGTGGAGATCACCGGCGTGGCGGAGTACGAGGGGCCGAGCCAGGTCCCCGCCGTCGAGATGCTCGAGCACGAGCGTCGCGCCAACCTCTTCCTGCAGAACAAGCGGTTGGCGGACATGTACCGCTTCGGCACGTCGTCGCCCGAGTGGCAGAGCAGCTCCGCTGCGGCCACCACTCCGGGCACGATGCTGCCCATCACCGTGATCGAGATTCGCGCGAACCCCCA
>CAZMPV010000027.1:1950-8498 GCA_964567985.1 uncultured Gemmatimonadaceae bacterium | reverse complement strand
CCGTGGCCCTGACGGCCCTCCTCGTCGCGCTTCCGGCGACGGCGTGCGACTTCTTCGCCGAGGACCCGACCCCGGACAGCGCCCGGCTCGTCCTCTCGAGCGAGACCGGCGCCCAGGTCCTCGTCCTCATGTCGAGGGAGTTCATCGCGGCCCGGACGGAAGGCGGCGCGACCACGGTCGAGATCCTCAACGCCGACACGCTCACCGTCACGACCCCCTTCGAGCGGACCGTGGACATCCGGGAGGCCCAGCAGTTCTTCGCCCAGTCCCGGGCGGCGGACAGCGTCTCCACCACGGTCCGGATGCGGGTCTTCCTCGACGGGGAGCTCCGCTACGACGAGACCCAGGACCTGAATACCACGCCCCTCCAGTTCCTCTACCTCTTCAACCGCCAGATCCTGGCCGACGTCGATGTCCTCTGACCCCGAGCTCCGGAGCCGAGCCCTCATGAGGCGTATCGTGCCGATCCTCGCCCTGGCGGCCCTGACCGCCGCCTGTCACACCTACCGTCCCGTCACCACGCCTCCCGAGGCGGGCTCCGACGTCCGAATCCGCCTCACGGCGCCCGGAGCGATCGAGCTGAGCCGGGAGAGCGACGACGCCGTCCGGACCTACCAGGGGCAACTGGTGGGTACGGGTCCGGACACGTTGACCCTCTCGGTGGTCCAGGCCCGCAGCGCGAGCCAGTTCCAGCCGACCCGGACGCTCCGGAACGAGTTCCCGATCCCCCGGAGCTTCGTGGAGGGAATCGAGGTCCGGGAGCTCTCCGCCTGGAGGACGACCCTCGTGTCGGCCGCGGCCGCGGGGGTGGTCGGATTCCTGATCTACCGTGCCGCCGGCGGAGGCGGGGGGAGCGACCCGGGCGACGGCGAGAACGGGACGATCCAGACGATCCGCGTTCCAGCCCGTCTTCCGCCTCCTTGACAGGGGCCGGGCGGCCGGACAAGCTAGCTCCCCTCGACACCCGCATCGTTCGCCCTTTCCGGGAGCCTCCATGCGCCGGACCCTCCGTCTGCTCAGGACGAGCGCCCTCGCCATCCTCCTGGTTCTCGTCGCCCTCGACTGGGGCGCCCTCGCCGGTCCCGCGGCCGCCCAGGAAGGCTTCGACGCCGGGCTCTACGACGCCCTGGAGTGGCGGAACATCGGCCCGGCCCGGGGCGGCCGCTCCACCGCGGCGGCCGGGAGCGCGGCCCGCCCGCTGGAGTACTGGTTCGGGGCGACCGGCGGCGGGGTCTGGAAGACCACCGACGGGGGCGTCACCTGGAGCAACGTCTCGGACGGCCACCTGGGAAGCGCGTCGGTCGGCGCGGTGCAGGTCTGCGCCGCCGATCCCGACGTCGTCTACATCGGCACCGGCGAGACCCAGCTCCGGGGCAACGTCCAGCAGGGCGACGGCGTCTACCGGACCACCGACGGGGGAGAGAGCTGGGAGCACCTCGGCCTGAGGGAGGCCCAGAACTTCTCCCGGGTCCGGATCCACCCCGAGAACTGCGACGTCGCCTGGGTCGCCGCCTTCGGCAAGCACTCGGCCCCGAACCCCGAGCGTGGGGTCTTCAAGACCACCGACGGGGGCGATTCTTGGGAGAAGGTCCTCTACCGGGACGACCACACCGGGGCCGTGGACATCTCCGTGGACCCGGCCGACCCCGACGTCCTCTACGCGGCCCTCTGGGAGGCGTACCGGCGTTCCTGGGAGATGTCGTCCGGCGGCGACGGCAGCGGGCTCTTCAAGAGCACGGACGGGGGCGAGACCTGGACCGAGATCACCCACAACCCGGGCCTGCCCCAGAGCGATCCGGTGGGGAAGATCGGCGTCGCGGTCTCCCCGGCGAACCCCGACCGTGTCTGGACCATCGTCGAGCACGACGAGGGCGGCGTCTTCCGCTCCGACGACGGCGGGAGCAGCTGGACGCTCACCAATGACGAGCGGAAGCTCCGCCAGCGGGCCTTCTACTACACCCGGGTCTACGCCGACCCGAACGACGCCGACGTCGTCTACGTCCTGAACACCGGCTTCTACGAGTCCACCGACGCGGGCGAGACCTTCGACACCCGCATCCGGGTGCCCCACGGCGACAACCACGACCTCTGGATCGCGCCGGACGACAGCGACCGGATGATCAACGCCAACGACGGGGGCGCCAACGTCTCGACGAACGGGGGCGAGACCTGGACCGAGCAGGACTTCAAGACCGCCCAGTTCTACCGGGTGACCACGACCGAGCACCAGCCGTACCACGTCTGCGGGGCCCAGCAGGACAACTCCACGGCGTGCATGCCCGCCCGGGACTGGAGCCACCTGTCGCGCTACGCCGGCGGCGACGAGTTCCTCTACGCGGTCGGCGGTGGCGAGAGCGGCTACATCGCGCCCCACCCGATGGACACCGACGTCTTCTACGCCGGATCCTACGGGGGCACCCTCACGCGGTACGACCACGAGACCGGTCAGCGCAGGGCCATCAACGTCTGGCCCGAGAACCCCATGGGCCACGCGCCCCGGGACATCGAGGAGCGCTTCCAGTGGACCTTCCCGATCGTCTTCAGCCGCCACGACCCCAACACGGTCTACGTCGCCTCCCAGCACGTCTTCCGGAGCACAACGGGCGGTCAGAGCTGGGAGCGGATCAGCCCGGACCTGACCCTGGCCGTGGACTCGACGATGACGGCCTCCGGGGGCCCGATCACGAAGGACGAGACCGGCGTCGAGACCTTCGCCACCGTCTTCTCCCTGGCGCCCTCCTTCCACGACCCGGAGGTGATCTGGGCCGGCTCGGACGACGGGCTCGTCCACGTGACCCGGGACGGGGGTGAGAACTGGGAGAACGTCACGCCCCCCGACGCCCCCCACCTGATCCGGATCAACACCATCGAGGCGTCGCCCAACACGCCGGGGAAGGCCTACGTGGCCGGGATCCGCTACCTGGTGAACGACGACCGTCGGCCCTACGTCTGGAGGACCGACGACTACGGACAGACGTGGACGAAGATCGTCGACGGCATCGCCGACGACCACTTCGTCCGGGCCGTCCGGGAGGACCCCGAGCGCCCCGAGCTCCTCTACGCCGCCACCGAGGAGGGGGTCTACGTCTCCTGGAACGACGGAGGCGACTGGCAGCCGCTGGGCCTCGAGCTGCCGAACGTCCAGGTCTCCGACCTCGTGGTCGAGGAGCGGGACCTGGTCATCGGCACCCACGGCCGCTCCTTCTGGGTCGTCCACGACATCGGGCCCCTCCGCCAGCTCGACGAGGAGGTGGCGGCTTCCGACGTCCACCTCTTCGAGCCCGACTACGCGGTCCGGGACGTGGACCGAGGGGTCTCGGTCTACTACCACCTGGCCGAGGACGCCGACTCCGTGACCCTCGAGTTCCTGGACTCGGAAGGCGAGGTCATCCGGACGTTCACCGGCACGCCGGAGGATGAAGACGAGGAGGAGGACGAGGGAGACCGCTTCGGTGGAGGCGGGAGCGAGCCCGGCGTCGAGGCGGGCTCCCACCGCTTCGTCTGGAACCTCCGCTACCCGGGCTTCACCGACTTCGAGGGGATGATCCTCTGGGCGGCCGGCAACGTCGGACCCACGGCCGTCCCGGGGACCTATCAGGTGCGCCTGAGCGCCGACGGCGTCACCCGGACCCGGGAGTTCGAAGTCCGGCTCGACTTCCGGCTCCAGGGGCAGGTCACGGTGGCCGATCTCCAGGAGCGCTTCGACCTGGCCATGCGGATCAAGGAGCGGGTCAGCGACGCCAACGAGGCGGTCATCCGCATCCGGGAGATCGAGGAGCAGATCGAAGACCGTCTCCAGGAGACCGAAGAAAACGTGGTGTACGAGACCGCCGACCGGGCCCGGGAGCGCCTGGACCGGGTGGAGTCGAGCATCTACCAGGTGAAGAACCGCTCGAACCAGGATCCCCTCAACTTCCCGATCCGGCTCAACAACAAGCTCGCGTCGCTGATGTTCGTGGTGGAGAGCGCCGAGGCCCGGCCCACGGATCAGTCCTACGACGTCTTCCAGGAGCTCTCCGGAGAGCTCGAGACCGAGCTCCAGCGCATGGACACCATCATCAACGAAGACGTCGGTCGGCTCAACGAGCTCCTTCGGGAGCGGGGTATCGAGCCCGTGGAGACCGAGAGCCCGGTCACGGACTGACGAGGCGAGACCGACGCGCCCGCCCCATCGGGACGGGCGCGTGGCGGCTCTCTACGGGCGCGCATCCCGGCCGGTCCCCCGGAACCGCCCGTCCCGGTATCGCCAACCCCTCCACCCTTGTAGCCTTGAGGGAGGGGCGGATATCCGACGTTCATCCCGGAGGCGACGCGTGGAGAGCCGGACCGGACTTCCTGGTCAGTCGATGCGCTGGATGATGAGCGCCGCCCTCGTCCTGGGGGTCTCCGCGTGCGGCATCACGATCCCGGAAGATCCGACCACGGCCCGGGTGACCGCCACCGGCGAAAGCCCCTCGGGCACCTTCATGGTCATCACCTCGACCGACTTCAGCGTCGGCTACGACTCCGACACCGAGGGTCGCGAGGTCCGCCTGGCGGGCTCGGACACCGCCATCGTCCAGCTTCCCTTCGACCGGGAGTTCGACCTCGGCGAGGGGGGCCGTTTCTACGCGGCCGGTGGCTCCCCGGACGGGGAGGAGGAGGTGAGCCTCGAGATGGCGCTCTTCATCGAGGACCAGGAGCGCTTCCGGGACTCCGGAACGCTGACGGACCAGCTCCTGGAGTTCATCTACGTCCAGACGCAGTTCGGTCCGTGATTCGCGGCCTTCGACTCGCCGAACTCGCCCTCGTCGCAGCCTCGGCCACGGGCGCTCATGGCGGTCCATTCGCCGTTTTCGTCTGACGCCTCGCCCGGGCGTTTCCGAACGAGGTCCCGTCGATCCCCACCGCCCGAGTGTCATCGGGGTTGCCCGGGCCCCCCGGAAGGTCCACATCGTTGAAGACGAGAGCCGACCCCCGATGAGAGGAGGCGTCCGTGTACAAGAAGATCCTGGTTCCCCTGGACGGATCCGGCTTCGCCGAGTACGCCCTGCCGACGGCCCTGGCCCTGGCCCGGAGCCTCCCGGCCGAGATCGAGCTGATCACCATCCAGGGTCCCGTACCCACCTTCGCCTTCGGTGAATGGGACACGAACCCGGAGGAGTGGCGTCAGGACTACCTCGCGGACGTGGGACAGCGGGTGGCGAGCGCCTCCGGGATCGAGCCCGCCGACTCGATCCGGGTCGGCGCCGTGGACGACGAGCTCGTGGACGCCGTGAGCGACTCCGACGCGGACCTCGTGGTCATGGCCAGCCACGGTCGGGGACCCATGTCCCGCTTCTGGCTCGGGAGCGTGGCCGACGCCATGGTCCGGCGCTCTCCCGAGCCGGTGCTCCTGGTGCGCCCGGAGGAGGACGGCGAGCCGGATCTCTCGAACCGGAGCCTCTTCGACGACATCCTGGTGACGCTTGACGGCTCCGAGGAGGCCGAGACGGTCCTGCGCCACGTCACGGAGCTCGCCGAGGTCGCCGACGCCACGCTCCACCTCTTCCAGGTCGTCCACTTCCCGACCGAGCTGGTCTCCTCGTACCCACCCCACACGGTGGAGATGAACGAGGAGATGATCGAGGTGGGGAAGGAGCGGGCCCGGGAGTACCTCGACGGGGTGGCCGCGGACCTGAGAGAGCGGGGGATCCCGGTGGAGACCCGGATGCGGATCGACATCCACCCGGCCCAGGGCATCGTGCACGAGGTCGAGGAGACCGGTCCCGACCTCCTGGCCATGACGACCCACGGCCGGGGAGGGGTCGCCCGGACGGTCCTGGGCAGCGTCACGGACAAGGTCCTCCGGGCCATCCACACCCCCCTCTTCGTGGTCCGTCCCGACACCGAGGGGGGATGACGCCCGGTCCCGGCGCCGGCGGGTGCCGGGGAAGCCGGCTCCCGTGGGCGCTGGCGGCGACGCTCACCCTCGTGGCCGGCCTGGCTCCCCCGGTCACCGGCCAGAGAGCGACCCCCGACACGCTTCCCGCCTACACCCTCCTCCCGGAGAGTCGCCTGGAGGTCCGGACCGGCACGAGCGGCCTCCTGGGGGGACTCGCCGATGCCCACACGATCCGGGCCGCGGGCTTCACGGGAACGGTGCGCTACGCCCCCGGGTTGATCGGCGAAGCCGCCGTCACGGTCACGGTACCGGTGCGGGAGCTGGAGGTCCGGACGCCGGTGGACGAGGAGGACCGGCGCTCGATCCGCGAGACGATGCGCACGAAGGTCCTGGCGGCCGACGAGCACCCGACGATCTCCTTCACCTCCACCGAGGTGGCGCCGGCGGGGTCCGACAGCGTGCGGGTCACGGGTGAGCTGACGCTGGCCGGCCGGACCCGGAGCGTCTCCACGACGCTGGCGCTGGCCTCCGCGGGCCCCAGGCTGTGGGCGTGGGGATCCTTCACGATCCGCCAGACGGACTTCGGGATCGAGCCCTACAGCCTCGCCCTCGGCACGGTCAGCGTCTCCGACCGGGTGACCTTCTACCTCGACGTGGTCGCCGAGCGGGAGGGCTCAGCGGCAGG
>CAZMPV010000027.1:0-1850 GCA_964567985.1 uncultured Gemmatimonadaceae bacterium | reverse complement strand
CCGCCCTCCGGAGGGGTGCAGAAAGCGCGGGGCGGGAGGTCGGGCCCGGGGCGCCGGGTCCGGTTCCTCGGCCTCGGGCTTTCCGAGCCCGGCTCCGGGAGGCAGGAATCGGTCTTTGAAGCGCTCTCCCTCCCGGGCGCGACGGGCCCGCTCCACGGCGGCATCCATCAGGCTCCGTCCCGAGAGATCGTCCCGGACCTCGCTCACGTGGCCGGGACCGAAGAAGGCGTCGCCGATGACGCTGCCGGAGGAGGAGGGAGGACTATCATCCCCCGGCTCCTGGGCCCACACTCCGCCCGGGACGCTCAGAAGGAGCGCCACGACCGGAACGAGCGTCCGGCGTGTCTCGAGGGAGTGTGTCATGACCTCCACCTCCACGGTATCGTCCCGGGGCTCCGACGGCGCTCCCGGGTTCCGGGTGACCATTAAAGTGTTACACCGGTCACGCCCGCCCGTTCGCGAGCGGAGAGACCGTTGCTGTGGGCCGGGGCTCCCTGTACCATTCGGCGCCCGTGCCAGGAGCCCGATCGGACTCCTGGAAGCCTTTTCGTCCCGTTCGAGGAAGCCGTGTGCCCGAGCCGGTCCACGTCATCCTGAACCCCGCGTCCGCCAGCGGAAGAGCGGCCCGGCTGGCCCGACGGATCGAGGATTCCCTCGAGGCCCGGGGCGTGGACTACCGGCTGACGGCCACCGAAGCCCCGGGCCACGCCGTGGAGCTCGCCGCCGCGGCCCGGGACGCGACGGCCCCTGCGGTGGTGGCGGTGGGCGGCGACGGAACCGTCCACGAGGTCGCGAACGGCCTGCTGGCGGACGGCGGCGGCGGGTCCGTCCCGTCCCTGGCCGTGGTGCCGGTGGGGACCGGCAACGACTTCTTCCGCATGGTCGGAAGCCCCCGGGACCCGGAGGAGGCCCTCGCCGTGCTGCAGAGCGGCGTCCGGAAGGACTTCGACGTGGGCGTGGCCCGGTGGCCCGACGGCTCGAGCCGCTTCGTGAACCTCCTGGGCGTCGGCGTGGACGTCGAGGTCATCCGGCGCCGGGAGGGCTTCCGCCGGCTCACGGGGCTGGCCCAGTACCTCACGGCGCTCCTGGTGGCCCTCGTCCGGTTCCGGCCGGTGCCGGTCCGGATCCGCCTCGAGGGGGAAGGCTCCGGGGCCGGGGAGGTTATCGAGGACCCGACCCATCTGGCCGCCATCACCGTCGGTCCCTCCGCCGGCGGGGGCTTTCTTCTCAACCCGACGGCGACCCCCGACGACGGCCTCCTGGACCTCTGCTTCGTGGACGCCCTGAGCTACCTGGAGGTGATGCGCTACCTGCCTCTCGTGGTCCGGGGCGAGCACGCGGACCTGGACGTGGTCCGGCTGCGGCGCTTCCGGCGGGCCCGCCTGGAGTCGACGGACGGCCGGCCCCTCGAGTTCGAGCTCGACGGCGAGGTCATGCCCGAGCCGGCCCCCTGGCTCGAGGTGGGGATCGAGCCCGGCCGGCTCCCGGTCCTGGTCCCGGGCCCGGAGGGAGACGACGGATGAGCTTCTCCGCTCGGCTGGCCCTGGCCCTGGCGACGCTCCTCCCGGCCGCCGCCGGCGGGGTGAACGCCCAGCCCGTCCCGGCATCCGAGAGGATCGCCCCGGCCGAAGCCCTCCGCCTCCGGCTCCCGGCCGGGGCGCCGGGCAGGATCTCGACGCCGGTGATCCGAGGCGGGGCGGAGGACTCGGCCCGCCAGGAGCAGCCCGACACCCTGGGCGTCTCGCCCGGGGGCGCCTTCCTCCGCTCCCTCCTCGTGCCGGGGTGGGGTCACGCGGCGGTGGGCGCATACGGCCGGGGCGCCTTCTACTTCCTGACCGCCGGGGCCACCG
>CAZMPV010000026.1:0-15441 GCA_964567985.1 uncultured Gemmatimonadaceae bacterium | reverse complement strand
AAGCTCCACCATGCTGGTGTGCATGCGACGGGTCTCCTCCGCGTCCCGGTGCTCCTCCAGGTTCCGCAGGCGGCGGGTCAATGTGGCCCGCGGTACGTTCAGCTCGAGGAGATCCTCGGGGGAGACGGCGTAGATGTTCTCCCAGGGCTGGGCGTCCACGAGGACGTGGGGATGGACGTCGAGGAGCTCCAGGAGCTGATCCGGCGTGCCGCACTCTTGATCGTAGAGGCAGAGGACGCTGCACGAGCTTCCCGGCAGGAAGGTGCTCAGCGCCGTCTCGTACCGCTTGACCGCATCGAAGTCCCGGGAGGTCCGCATCCAGCCGCTCATATCCTGGATCACCTGGAGGCCGCTGTGGCCGTCGTCCAGGGCGAGGATCGTCTCTTCCCGGATCAGGCGGAGCAGGGCGTCGCGATCGAGGGTATGCGCGCTGGATGCCGCGAGCGAGCTGCCCACGACCCGGAGGGTGGAGCGGATCCGGCCGTTGTCACCCCGCCCGGGTGGCCCGACCCTCCCGATGAGGTCCTGGATCGGCCGCGTATCCAGCTCCCGGCCGATCCAGAGGATTCTCTGGCCGCTCTCCTCCGCCCGCTCGAAAGCTCGAGCCAGGGCGTCCATGTATTCGCCCAGCCCCCGGTGAATCAGGCAGGAGTGGGTGCCCCGGTGGAGCGTGTCGGGTGGTTCGCTTGTAAGGGTGTCGGGCATCTCGGATCTCGGGCGTCGTCGGGTCGCGGGCTTCCAAAGGGTCATTGATGCAGAGCCTGTGCCGGGGGCGGAAGCCCGGCGCGAGGCCGAACGAGCTCCTCTCACGGGGCTCTTCTGTGGTGTCGGCGCGGCACTTGGTGCATGGGTGGGCCGGAGTTTCGGGAGAGGGACGTTCTCCACTCCGTTGTGGCGGCGTCGGTATGGGCCTTGCACATTGCACACCGGGACGCGGATCCACTCGCCGGGAGACGGCTTGGAGAAGTTCCGAAAAGACCGGCCATCCGGAGCGCGTGGGACGGGGGGGGATTCCGATACCGATTCGCTCCCCCCCTCGGAAGCGCGGACGGAGCCGCCCGACGAGCTCCGCTACGGGATCCTGACCGATGCCCGGTCGCTCCCCCGGTGGCAGATCCGGTGCCTGGAGGAGCTGGACCGGGTGCCGGGCGTCCGACTCGAGCTTCTGATCCAACGGGAGGTGGCGCTGCCGGGTCGTGAGGAGCACGAGGGAGCCCCGGAGAGGCCGGCGGCGACCACTCCGTGGGACCGGGTTCGTGAATGGATCGGGGGGGAGACCGACGCCGTCGAGCGGGTGAGCCTGGCGGATCGGCGCGCCGACGTGAAGATCCTCTCCTGCCGGTCCGACGGGCCGGGCCCCGGACGGCTCCACCGCGACGACCTCGAGCGGGTCCGGGGTCACGACCTCGACTTCATCCTCCGTCTCGACGACGGACCCGTCCGGGGAGGGCTCCTCCGGATCCCGTCATACGGGGTCTGGGCGTTCCGCCACGGAGATCCGACCCGCCATCCCCCGTCACCGCCCGGGTTCTGGGAGATCCTCCGGGGCGAGCCGGTGACGGTGGGGGTGCTCCGGCGCCTGAGGGCGGATCCCGGCGAGGTGGAGGTGCTCTTTCGGGGACGCTTTCGCACGGTGGACGACTCGTGGCTCGAGAACCGGGACGCGATCCTCCTGGGCTCGGCGCCGTGGCCCGCCCGGGTCTGCCGAGAGATCCTGCTGGGCACCCGGACGCCCCGGACCGCGACGCCGGCGACGAGAGAGGTCACGGACCCGGTCCGACCCGACGGTCGCCAGACCCTGGCCATGATCTGGCGTCTGGCTCGAAACTACCTGCGCAACCTCGGTGCCGAGCTCTTTCGCCACGAGCAGTGGTCCATCGGGCTCCTCGGGCATTCCCCGGAGGCCCTGGTCGAGTCGGAAGAGAGCCTCCGGATACGCTGGCTACCACCGGTCTCTCGCCGGCGCTACCGGGCGGACCCGTTCGGGGTGGAGGTCGACGGCGCGTTGCGGGTGATGGCGGAGGAGTTCGACCACCGGGCCCGGGTGGGCCGCCTGGTCTCCTTTCGCGTGGATCGGGGCGGCCGACGGGACTCGCCGGAGACGCCGGGTCCTGCCGCGGAGCGTTCGGCTCCTGCGACGGATTCGGGCCAGGAGATCGAGAGCCCGTCCTCGCCCCGGGGGATTCCGGCGGAGACGGACGGGGCGGTCCACGTCTCCTACCCCTACCTCTTCCGGCACGAAGGAAGCACCTACTGCGTCCCGGAGACGTCCGGGGTCCGGGCCGTCCGTCTCTACCGGGCTCGGGACTTTCCCGACGAGTGGGAGGGTGTGACGACCCTGGTGGAGGACTTCGCCGCCGTCGATCCCACGATCTTCCGGCACGACGATCGCTGGTGGCTCTTGTGCACGGACCTGGACCGGGGGAGCGACACCCACCTCCACGCCTGGTGGGCGGCGGAGCTCACCGGCCCCTGGACCCCCCATCCGCTGAATCCGCTGAAGACGGACGTCTGCTCGTCACGGCCCGCCGGAACGCCATTCCGTCACGGCGGGGCCCTCTACCGACCGGCCCAGGACTGCTCGACGTCGTACGGGGCCGCCCTCGTCCTGAATCGGGTGGTGGAGCTCTCGCCCGCCCGCTTCCGCGAGGTGACGGTCCGCCACCTCCGCCCCGATCCGGATGGGCCCTATCCCGACGGTCTCCACACGCTGTCGAGCGTGGGGGATCGGACGCTCGTCGACGGCAAGCGGTACGTCTTCGTGCCCGAGGAATTCCGGAGGCGTCTCCTGACGCGCCTCCGCTCTCTCCTGGGCCGGGGGTCGCCGGAGCCCGGGGACGGCCCGGGGGAAGGCGCACGACCGGACCGGTCGGCTCTCAGTCGGCGCCCGGGGCGGGGCTCGAAGCCCCGGAGGGTGCCCGGCGCCGGGCGATGAATCTCCAGAGCTGCCCGACGATGCTCTTCGTCCATCGGAGGAACGCCTCGCGCTCCTCGTCGCTCAGGATCCCTCCGTACCAGACGCCCGCCAGATAGCAGGCGAAGAGCCCGGTCCGGGTGAGCAGCGACAGCCAGAGGGGCTCGACGTCGATCAGCAGCCCCGCCACCGATATCGCCCCCGCCACGAAGAGCAGCCGCAGCACGGGCCTCCAGCGGTACTCCACCCGCCACAGCTTCTGGGAGAAGAGGTAGGTCAGACCGTAGCGGACCGCGAAGGCGATGACCGTTCCCAGGGCCGCCCCCAGGCCGTGTAGCCGGGGAATGAGGAGCCAGTACGCGAGGAGCGCGACCCCCGCGGCGACCCAGTTGGCCAGCGTCACGTACTCGGTCTTCTCCCGGATCAGGATGCCGATGTCCTGGGTGCCCGCCCACGACTGGAGGACGTACGCGACCAGGATGATCGGCACCAGGGTGGCCGCCCCGTGAAAGGGGGGCGCGGTCATGATGGAGAGAACGTCTCCGACGAAGAGCGTGATTCCCGTACCCACCGTCAGGATGCAGAGGTTGGCGTAGATGAAGCCCCTGGCCAGGAGGTCGTCGCTGTCCTTTCTCTGGGCCAGGTGGAACCGCTTCGGACCCCAGACCTTGTCGAAGGGGATGAAGCCGACCATCGAGAGGAGGAAGCCGAACTGGTACGCCAGGTTGTAGAGGCCGACCGTGGCCTCGTCGGCGTGGTGCTGCAGGAAGTACCGATCTCCGAAGGTGGCCGCGAAGGTGGCGAACTGGGTGCCCACGAGGGGAATCCCGTACCGGAGCAGCACCCGCACCTTTTCGAGCGAGAAGCGGAGCCCGACGGAGCGGACGACCCACGCGGTCAGGAACGAGCCCACCAGGACCCGGGTGATCAGCGTGCTCAGGAAGACCCCGGCCACCCCCATGTCCATGACGGCCAGGAAGAAGACGTTGAGCCCGGCGGAGAGGGCGAGCTTCACGGCGTTGGCGCCGACGAAGAGCTTCGAGCGGTCCTCGACCTGGGCGAAGGCCAGGGGCACGATCATGAGGCTCTCGAAGATCATGTTGGCCGACGCCAGACGCACCAGTCCGGTGTGCTGTGCCGTGTCGAAGACGAGGCTGGAGAGGAGCGGAGCGGTGAGGAAGGCGGTGAGGCCCACCAGGGTGTAGCTGACACCGAGGAGGATCAGCGCGGTGGAGACGACGTCGGCCCGCTCCCCCTCCGATTCGGCCTTGTGATAGAAGCGGAAGATGGCCGGGGCGAGCTGGGGTCCGGCCATGATGGCGATGACGTCGAGCGTCATCTCGATGAGCCCCATGATCCCGTAGTCGGCCGGGCTCAGGAAGTGGGTGTAGACGGGGAGCATGACGAAGGCCAGCGCCTTGCTCAGCAGGACTCCTCCCCCGTAGATGAGGGCGTGCTTCCCCACGCCGCCCATCTGGAATCGCTCTTCGCCGTCCTGGTCGGCTCCACCTCTCCCCGGACGTCCTCCGCCGGGCGGTCCGCCGTTTCCTTCCAGTGGGGGTGCGGGAACGTCGGTGGGGGGGGACGCGTCCGAGACGATGTCGCCCTTCGCGGTCTTCGGGCTCATGGCGCCGTGTGGGCCCGGAGCCCGGCGACGGGGGAGCCGAGGTGCGCCTGCTGCATCGGCTTCAGCGGTCCGTCCGCCCGGCAGCGGCCGTCGTGGCGGCCGGCCACGTTTCGCGAGCCCAGCCCCCGACGGCGGCGATCAGGGCGTCGAGGTGGTCCAGATCCGTGAAGGTGTGGTCCGCGTCGCCGTAGTACTCGACGCGGACGAGGTCGCGGAAATCGACGGAGCGGAAGGAGTCGCGGTACTGGGAGGCGTAGTTGTAGCGCTCGCCCATCCCCCCGCTGAACACATGGAGCATCTGCACGCCGCGGCCGGCCAGCGCCCGGAGGGCCTCCTCCATCTCCTCCCGGGGCGGGAGGGGGCGCTGGAAGACGCCGCCGCCCCGGTCCCGGTCGGGGCCGGAGCCGTTCCCTCCGTCCCGGTCCAGGAGCCCGCGGAGCCAGGGTCCGACGTGCGTCTTTCCGGTGAGCAGGTTCTTCCAGCTCTCCGCCCGGAAGAGGCGGGAGAGGTAGTGCTGGAGGTAGTAGCGCCAGGTCCGGTAGGCGTGCCCGTCGATGGACACGAGCCCCACGACGCGCTCGTCGGCCAGGGAGCCGTGGAGGGCGGCGTCGGCGCCGGAGCAGAGCCCGAGGAGGACGAAGTCGTCCACGCCCCGCGTCCGCTCCAGGGCGTTCATGGCCTCGCTGATCTCCCGCACGCTGCTCTCTTCGAAGGGGAGGTCGTCCGGCCGCGGCTCGCTGTCTCCGATGCCGGAGAAGTCGAAGCGGAGGCAGACGAAGCCGTCGGCGGCCAGCCGACGGGCGAGGCGTACGTTCATCCGGGACGGCCCGACCCGGTGCAGGATCCCGGCGTCGAGGAGGATCACCGCGGGGAGGTCTCCCCGGGCGTCCGGACCCGGCTCGGTCACCACGCCGACCAGATTCGCCGCCTCACCGAAGTGGAGGGCCCGCTCCCTCATGGCCGGGACTCCATGAAGTCGACGATCGTGCTCACGATGGCGGGCGACAGGACCACGTTGCCCATGCGTCCCGGGTTCTCCCATCCCTCGGCGCCGGGCCGGTGCGCCCTGGTCACGTCGGGGCCGAGGGTCGCCAGGTGATCCCCGAGCTCCCGGAACTCCTCGAGCTCCTCGGACACCACCAGGAGCGCTCGGGCGGCCGGCAGGGCCTCCAGGGCGGTGAGGTCCACCTCGGCCAGCTCCTTCCGGAGGCGGGCGCCCAGGGGGAATCCCTCGACCCCGATCACGCCGGTCCCCTCGGACGGGACCGGGGAAGCTCCGTTCATCACCCGTTGCTCCAGGAGCTCCTCCAGGTGCGCGGCGCCGTGGACCACGGGATTCCAGAGGATTACGTCCTCGACGTCGTTCCGGTCCACGGCGACTGCGGCCGCCAGCGCGGCCCCGACCCGGACCCCCCCCAGGCTGACCCGATCCACGGCGGCGATCGCCTTCAGCTCGTCCGCGGCCGTCTCCACGTCGGACCGCCAGGTGGAGAGGGTGGCGTCGGCGCCTTCACCGGCGGAGTCGCCGGTCCCGGAGTAGTCGAAGCGAAGGACGTGATGGCCCAGCTCCGACAGGCGGCGGGCCAGCTGCTTCATCGACCGGTGCGTCTGGAGATACTCCCGGCCCATTGGATTGCAGAGGACGATCCCGTCCGGCCGCACCGGACGGTTGATCGGCTGGTGATAGAAGCCGAAGAGGGAGTGCTCGGACGAGCCGAAGAAGAAGGCGCTCACGCCGATCGCTCCTCCTCCGCGCTCCGCGCCGCCTCCGCGGCGATCTGCTCCAGCGTGTTCAGGATCATGACCCGGGGGTTCAGCTCCGCCCCGGTCCGGGCCTCGATGCGGCGAACGGCTCGCAGGGAGAGGAGCGAGTGGCCCCCCAGGTCGAAGAAGTTGTCGCGCTTTCCGACCCGCTCGACGCCCAGGAGGTCGCGCCAGATCTCGGCCACGAGCTTCTCGGTCGGCGTGGAGGGGGGCGCGGAGTCGGTGCCCGCACCCTGGCCGAAGCGGCCCAGAGGGTCGGGCAGGCCGTCTCGGTCCACCTTTCCACTCGGCGTCAGCGGCAGGGCGTCCATCTCCACCGTCAGGGAGGGGACCATGTAGTCCGGCAGCGTCGTGAGGAGCCGGGTCCTCACCTCGCTGCCCGTCAGCGCCCGGTCCCGTCGGAATACGACGTAGGCGACGAGGCGCTTGTCGTCGACCCGGTCCTCCCGGACGGCGCACGCGGCTTCCTCCACCTCGTCGAGCCCGGCGAGGACGGCTTCGATCTCGCCCAGCTCGATCCGGAAGCCCCGGATCTTGACCTGGTGGTCCAGGCGTCCCAGGAACTCGACGGTGCCGTCCCGACGCCAGCGGGCCCGGTCTCCGGTCCGGTACATGCGGGCATCGTCGTCCTCCACGAAGGGATCGGGGCGGAAGACATCGGCGTCGAGCTCCGGGCGGTCGCGATAGCCCCGGGCGAGGCCGGCGCCACCGATGTGGAGCTCGCCCGGGGCGCCCACCGGCACGGGATGGCCCGAGGCGTCCAGGATGTAGATGCGGGTGTTCTCGATGGGCCGGCCGACACGGACGGGCCCGCCGTCGGAGGGCAGCCGGTAGCGGGCCGACCAGACCGTGGTCTCGGTGGGGCCGTAGAGGTTCCAGACCTCGTCGCTCCGCTCGGTCAGGCTCCGGGCCAGGTCG
The DNA here is from genome assembly GCA_964567985.1 of uncultured Gemmatimonadaceae bacterium. Taxonomy (GTDB): domain Bacteria; phylum Gemmatimonadota; class Gemmatimonadetes; order Longimicrobiales; family Gaopeijiaceae; genus CAZMPV01. The sequence continues at coordinate 8,218 of CAZMPV010000026.1, read as the reverse complement.
GGGGGCATTGCCTCCCCTCCGCAGAGCACCCGCAGCTTCTCCTCGCCCTCCCAACCGGCCTCGAGGAGCAGTCGCCAGGTGGCCGGCGTGGCCTGAAGGACGTTGACCCCGTGCCGGCGGATCGCCCCGAGGAGTGCCCGCCCCTCGGCCGCGGTCTCCCGGTCCAGGAGCACGATTCGGGCCCCGGCGGAGAGAGGCAGGAAGAGCTCCAGGACGGAGATGTCGAAGGAGAGGGTGGTCACGGCCGCCACCACGTCGTCCTCGTCCAGCCCAGGGAGCCGGGCCATGGCGCCGAGAAAGTTGAAGACCGTTCGGTGCTCGATCTCGACGCCCTTCGGTTTCCCGGTGGAGCCCGAGGTGTAGATGACGTAGGCCAGGTCGTCTTCCGTGGCGTCGGGGGCGTCGGCGCCGGAATCCGGTACGCGCGAGAGGTCGGTCTCCACGACCGCTCCGCCCCGGTCGATGTGGACGACGGAGGGAGCCTCGGCGGGGAGCGCGCCGATTCCCCCTTCGTCGGCGACCACCAGCGCCGCGCCGCCGTCGCGGAGCATGAAGCGGATCCGTTCCGCGGGAAGCGACGGATCCAGGGGGAGGTAGGCCCCTCCGGCCTTGAGCACGCCGAGCACGGCCACCACCATCCCCGCCGTCCGGGCCGTGGCCACGCCCACCAGAGCGCCGGGTCCCACCCCTTCGGCCCGGAGCCGGGCGGCCAGGCGGTCGGCCCGGGCGTCGAGCGCCCCGTAGGAGATCTCCTCGTCTTCCGAAAGGAGGGCGGTGCGCTCCGGGGTCCGGGAGGCCTGCTCCTCGACGAGGCGGTGGATGGGCCGGGGCCGGCCCAGGTCGGCGTCGGTGTCGTTCCACTCCTCCACGATCCGGTGCCGCTCCGGAGGAGAGAGGAGGGGGAGGTCGGAGACCCGACGCTCCGCATTCCGGGCCGCGCCCGTCAGGAGCGTCCGGTAGTGCGCCAGGAGGCTCCGGGCCGTCGCCGCCTCGAAGAGGTCCGTATTGTAGCGCAGCGAGACGTCGTAGGCGTCGCCGGCCTCGACCACCGACAGGTCCAGGTCCATGTAGGTGGCTCCGTGCTCGACGTGGACCGGCCGCACCTCGAGGCCCGGCAGGCGCAGGGTCCGGTCGCCTCCCTCGTGGTACGTGAAGAGGACCTGGAAGAGGGGATGCTGGCTCACGCTCCGCTCCGGCCGCAGCGCCTCCACCACCTTCTCGAAGGGAACCTCCTGGTGCTCCAGCGCCTCCAGCGTCGTGTCCCGGACCCGGTGGACCAGCTCCCGGACCGTGGGATCGCCGTCCACGTCGGTGCGGAGCACGACGGTGTTGATGAAGAGCCCGATCAGCCCCTCGAGCTCCTTTCGGTTCCGACCGGCCACCGGCGTGCCGACGCAGACGTCGATCTGGCCGGTGTACCGGTGGAGAAGCGCGACCCATCCGGCGAAGAGCACCATGAAGGGGGTCGCGCCTTCGTCCCGGGCGATCTGCCGAACGTCCCGGGCCACGCCCTCGGGCAGCGAGTCCGTCTCCCGGGCGCCCCGGTAGCTCTGCACCGGAGGACGCGGCCGGTCCAGCGGCAGCTCCAGGGGCGACGGATCACCGCCGAGCTGTTCCTTCCAGTATTCGAGGCGCTCGTCCAGGACCTCGTCCCGGAGCCAGCGGCGCTGCCAGCGGGCGTAGTCCGCGTACTGGATCGGGAGCGCTTCCAGGCCGGGATCGTCCCCTCGGATCCGGGCGCCGTAGAGGCGCTCGAGCTCGCGGTGAAAGACCCCCGTGGACCACCCGTCCGAAACGGAGTGGTGGATGTGGTGCAGGAAGACGTGCTCCCGCTCGGCGAGCTCGACCAGGAGGAAGCGGGCCAGGGGTCCCTCGGCCAGATCGAAGGGGCTCCGGGCCTCCTCTTCCAGGACCCGCTGCAGTCGATCCTCCCGGTCCCTTCCGGCATCGCTCAGGTCCAGGGTGCGAAGGGCGACGTCGGCCTCGTCCACCACCTCCTGGACGGGCTCTTCGTCCCGGGTCCGGAAGCGCGTCCGGAGCGCTGCGTGCCGCTGGAGGATCCGCCGGAGGCTCCAGCGCAGCGCCTCCTCGTCCAGGCGCCCCCGGACGCGGTACGCGTAGGGCCGGTTGTACGCCGTCGACCCCGGCTCCACCTGGTCCAGGAACCACATCCGCTCCTGGGCGAAGGAGAGGGGGGGCGGAGCAGGCTCCCCGGACGGCTCGAGGGCCGGCGGATCCTGGGAGGAGGCGGCGCCGCGCTGCAGATAGTCCAGGATCTCGCTCTTCCTCGCCCGGAGCGAAGCCTCCAGGTCGGTCGTCAGGGCCTCGTCGGGTGCGCTGATCCGGAGGTCGTCTCCGTCGATCCGGAGCCGAACGCCCCGCTTCCGCAGGTCGCGCACGTATTGCTTCGTGGTCAAATCGTCACCTCTTGGAGGTCGGGATGTCGGGCGTCGTCGATCCGGCCGGCCAGGCCCGCCAGCGTCGGGTGCTCGAAGACGGCGCGGAGAGGGAGGTCGACGTCGAACATGTCCGCGATCCGGCCCAGGAGCCGGGTCGCCATGAGCGAGTGGCCTCCGAGGTCGAAGAAGCTGTCCTCCCGACCGATGTCGGCGACGTCCAGGAGGGAGGACCACGCCTCGGCGAGGGCCCGTTCGGTGTCGGTGCCCGGCGGGCTCGAAGGCCGGCGCGACAGCTCCGCGGCCGTGGGCTCCGGCAGGGCGCTCCGGTCCACCTTGCCGCTGGGGGTCAGCGGCAGCTCGTCCAGGATGGCGAAACGGGCCGGGATCATGTAGTCGGGGAGGCGCTGGGCCAGGGAGCTACGCAACCCCTCCGCCACCACGCTCCGGCCCGTCTCCGGGACCACGTAGGCCACCAGCTCCGGGTCGCTCCCGCCGCCGTTCCGGAGCACGACCGTCGCCTGCCGAACGCCGTCGCTGGCGGCCAGGACGCTCTCGATCTCGCCGGGCTCGATGCGGAAGCCCCGGAGCTTCACCTGGTGATCGAGCCGGCCCAGGAACTCGATCGTGCCGTCCGGCCTCCAGCGGGTCCGGTCTCCGGTGCGGTAGAGGCGGGCCCCCGCATCGTCCGAGAAGGGGTCTTTCACGAAGTGGTCCGCCGTGAGCTCGGGTCGGTTCCGGTAGCCCCGGACGACCTGGGCGCCGCCGACGTAGAGCTCACCGGCCACGCCCACGGGCACCGGCTCCATGTGCCGGTCGAGGACGTAGAGCCGGGTGTTCGCGATGGGTCGGCCGATGGGCACGGACCGGTCGTCCGGCTCGTCGGGAACGATCCACCGGGACACCTCGACGGCGGTCTCGGTGGGCCCGTAGAGGTTGTGGAGCTCGACGCCCGGGGGCATCCGCTCCCGGAAGCGACGGGTGTGCTCGTACGAGAGAGCCTCGCCGCTGCAGGCCACCCACCGGAGCGACCGGCAGCGACGCTCCAGGTCGTCCTCGTCGAGGAAGACCTCGAGCATGGAGGGCACGAAGTGGACGTAGCTCACGCCCTCCTCCTCGATCAGGTCGGCCAGGTAGCCGGGGTCCCTGTGCCCCCCCGGCCCGGCCAGGAGGAGGCGGGCGCCGGACGAGAGCGTCCAGAAGAACTCGGGCACCGAGACGTCGAAGCCGAAGGGCGTCTTCTGGAGCACCGTGTCGTCCGCGCCGAGGGGAAACGCTTCGCTCCCCCACTGGAGGCGGTTCCGGATGTGGCGGTGCTCGACCATGACGCCCTTCGGGCGGCCGGTGGAGCCCGACGTGTAGATGATGTAGGCGAGGTTCGTCTCGTCGACCGGTCCGGTGGGGCGGTCGGAGGAGCGGGCCTCGATCTCCGACCGGTCGACGTCGAGGTCGACGACCGGCACGCCCAGATCCGGGAGCCGTCCGCCCGACTCCGCCCTGGTCACGATCACCCGGACGCCGGCGTCCTCCGCCATGTATTCGAGGCGCTCGGCCGGATCCTCCGGGGCCATGGGAACGTACGCGCCTCCGGCCTTCATCACCCCGAGGAGCGCCACCACCATCTCGGGTGAGCGTTCGAGGAGCACGCCCACCCGATCCTCGGGCCCCACGCCGTGCCGCTGGAGGTGCCCGGCCAGCCGGTTCGCCCGCTCGTCCAGCGCCCTGTAGGTCAGCGTCTCGCTGCCGAGCTGCACCGCCACCGCCTCCGGCGTCCGGTCCACCTGTCGCTCCACCATCTGGTGGACGCAGAGGCCGGTGGGGTAGTCGGCCGCCGTCTCGTTCCACTCCTCCAGGAGCCGTGCGCGCCGGGTCTCGCTCAGCAGCGGGAGCCGGTCGACCGGACGATCCGGGTCGGAGACGACCTCGTCGAGGAGCGTCCGGTAGTGCTCCAGCCAGGCCGAGACCGTCTCCCGGTCCAGGATATCGGAGTTGAAGGTGCACTCGAGGCGGAAGTCATCCGGCGCCACGACGACGTTGAAGAAGAGGTCGAAGATCTCGTGGCTCCGGGGATTGGAGCGCGCCGAGACCCGTGGGCCGCCGAAGTCGAGCTCGGCCAGCGTCGGATCCAGGTTGAAGACGACGGAGACGAGGGGCAGGCGGCTCGGGTCCCGATCGAGATCGAGCTTCTCGATGAGCGAGCCGATGGTGCAGCCCTGATGGTCGAAGCCGTCGAGTAGCAGGGTCCGGGTCCGGTCGAGGTGCGCGGCGAAGTCACCCTCGCCCTCCACCCGGTTCCGGACGGGAAGCACGTTGACGCAGTGGCCGACCAGGTCCCTGGCTCCCACCGTCGGCTGTCCCGCCGCCGAGACGCCCAGGAGGAGCTCCTCCTGGCCCGTGAGGCGGTGCATCAGCGTCTCGAAGGCGGCGTAGAGGAAGGCGAAGGGGGTGGCGTCGCGCTGGGCGGCCGCAGCCTTGATCTCGGCGTGCCTCTCGAGCCCGAGCCCGAGCTCGACCCGGTCGGCGTCGTACGTCTTCCGCGGCGGGCGAGGGCGGTCCGTGGGCAGCTCGACCACGGGAGCGCCGTCCCGAAGGCGCTCGAGCCAGTACTCTTCGGCCTCCCGACCTTTCGGGCCGTTTCGTGTGTAGCGGTCCATCCGCACGTATTCGCCGAGCTGGGTCGGCTCCGGGAGGTCGGGCTGTCGGCGATCCCGGAGGGCCGGGTAGAGGGTGCCCAGGTCCCGGAGGAGGACGCCGCACGACCACCCGTCGCAGACGATGTGATGGACGGTGAGGAAGAGGACGTGGTCGTCGGGGGCCAGGCGGACGAGTCGGGCCCGGACGAGGGGCCCCCGCTCCAGGTCGAAGGGCGTCTCCACTTCCTCCCGCCGCAGGCGTTCCAGCCGCTCCTCGCGCTCGGCGGGACCATGGTCTGCCAGGTCGATTCGCGGAACCTCCAGCTCCACCTCCCCGGCCGGCCGGATCCGCTGGGTCGGCCCCTCGGCGGCGAACGTGGTTCGCAGCGCCTCGTGGCGGGGAACGAGGCGCCGGACCGCCTCTCGCAGCGCGTCGGCGTCGAGGTCGCCCTCCAGGCGGATCGCGTGGGAGAGGTTGAAGGCGCAGTTGGCGTCGTCACCCATCCGGGTCGCGAGCCAGATCTCCTTCTGGCCCTCGGTCAGGGGCAGCTCTTGGACCTCGACACCGGCCTCCTCGGTCTGGAGGGTCTCCGCCGGTCCCCCGGGAAGGAAGCCCCCTTCCTGCAGGGCACGGACGCTCTCCGTGAAGGCGTCGAGGACGAACGCCACGTCCTCCTCGGTGTGGGCCGTGGAGAGGAAGGCGGCCCGGCCCTCGGTCACGTGCACGCCCCGGGCGCGCAGGTTGAAGTAGAGGAGGGATTCGGCGTCGGCGGCTTCCTCGAACTTCACCAGGAAGAAGGAGGCGAAGCTCTCCGCGTGGAGCGGCGCGCCCATGCGCTCGAAGCGCCGGTTGAGCTCGTCCACGAAGGCGGCGGTGCGTCGGCTCAGTTCGGCCTGGAGGGCGCCTCCCCGTTCCTGCAGGTGCTCGAGGGTGGCCCGGGCAGCGGCCAGGGAGAGGGGATGGCGCACGAAGGTGCCGGCGAACCAGGTCATCCCGGCCTCGGGAATCGACTCGTCGCCGTAGCGCCAGTGTCCGCCGTCCAGGGCGTCCAGGAAGCGAGCCTTCCCCGCGACGACGCCGATCGGCATCCCTCCGCCCACGACCTTGCCGTAGGTGGCCAGGTCGGCGCGGACGTCCCAGAGGGCCTGGATGCCGCCGGGATGGGAGCGGAAGCCGGTGATCATCTCGTCCAGGATCAGCGGCACGTCGAGCTCTTCGGTCAGCGCACGGAGCCGCCGCAGGAAGTCGGCGGGCTGGAGCCCGGGGTGGCGGCTCTGGACCGGCTCCACCAGGACGGCGGCCAGCTCGTCGGCCTCTTCCCGGATCACCTCGAGGGAGGCGTCGTCGCCGTAGTCCAGCATGGTGACGGCCTCGACCATTCTCGGGGGGATGCCCGGCGAGATGGGCATCGTCGTGCGCTCTCCGTCGATCTCGACCCCCCGGGCGAGCATCTCGTCGAAGATGCCGTGGTAGTCGCCCCGGAAGGTGGCGATCCGCTCCCGGCCGGTGACGGTCCGGGCGGTGCGGACGGCCGCGAGGACCGCTTCGGAGCCCGTGTTGCAGAAGGCCACCCGCTCCATGCCCGTCATCTCGTGGACGAGGCGGGCGACCTCGCCGGCCAGGGGCGTCTGGGGGCCGATGGCCCAGCCCTGCTCGAGGCGCTCCCGGAGGGCGCGGCGCACGAAGGGAGGGTGGTGTCCAAGGAGCGCCACTCCGAAGCCCATGGCGATGTCCACGTACCGGTTGCCGTCGACGTCCCAGATGTAGGCGCCTTCCGAGCGCTCGGCCACCACCGGGTGGACGACCTCCTTCCACGCTCGCCGGAAGCCCTCGACGGAGCGGGGGTCGGCCAGGTGACGCCGGTGCTCCTGGGTGAGCCGCTTCGAGGTGGGCATCCGCTCCTCGACCCGGTCCACCAGCTCCCGGATGTGGGCCCGCTGTCGCCGGCTCAGGGTGTCGTCGCCCGTCTCGCTCATGGGCCGCCAGGGACCGTGGCGCGCCTCCCCGTCGGACGGGGCCGCCCCGGCTCCGGATCCGCGCTTTCGGTCGACCGGCGGCGCTTCGACGGCTGGGGCGGCTGGAGCCTCGTCGGAGAGCCCGACGTCGTCCGAGCCGGTCGATCCCCGGAGGAGGTCGAGCTGGTGGTTCATCATCCGGATCTGCTCGAGGATGACCTCCTCGACGACCGACGAGGGGATGTCGCGCGCGCCCGAGCGAGAGGATGGCACGCCGGACCCGGGTCGCCGGGTCTCGGCGGGCCGGTCGTTCGTCTTCGGCGTCCTCCGGGCCTCCGCCTTCGCGTCGGCTTCCGATCCCGCGTCGGTGGACGGGGGGAGCCCGTCGTCGATCGTCTCCTCGGGGAGCTCCCGGGCCAGCCGCTCGGCCAGGGACCGGGGGGTCCGGTGGGACTCCATCAGGTCACGGTGGCCCACCTCCACGGCGAATTCCTTCTTCAGGGCCACGGTGAGCTGGGTGAGGGAGAGGGACTCGAACCCCAGCTCGAGGAAGGTGGCCTCCGGGTCGATCCCTTCCGGGCGGAGACCGCTGAGCCCGGAGAGGAGCTCGATCAGCCGGTCCTGGATCTTCCCGATGTGGCGGCTCGTCTCGGGAGGCGCGGGGCGTTCGTCTGACATTCGTTTCCTGGCTGCGGTGGTGTGGTATCAGTCGGTTCGGCGGATCCGTCGACACGGCGTCGCCCGGCTTCGCGTGGGCGGCCCCTGTTGCGCCGGCGCAACCCTATCCGGCCCGTGTCCCGTTGCGGGTATGCAACACACGGGAGGGCGATGAGAAGCCCGGCGGCACGAGGGCCGGCTTGGATTCGTGGACTCTCCCGCTCGTCGGGTCCGACCGGACCGGGCCACCGTCGGATATGTAAGAGCGCGGTTCCGTCGGTACGGCCGGGAGACAGCCTTTCCCCTGATGGGCCGGACACCGGGAATACCGCCGGCCCCGGAGGGAACGTCTCTTGTGTCGTGCAGTCATCGGCGCGATTCCTCCCGAAGGCATCGGGGCTCGGGTCGGCGGCCGGAGATTCCGGCGGCTCTCACGCCTTTATTCGTGCACGGGCCATGCCAGGAGGAGGAAGGGGGGGAGGTCGGTCCGCCGGTCGCAGGATGCGCACCGGCTGAACGAGGCTCGAGGCGGGTCCCGTCTCGGTTTTAGCTCATCGACGCGTCGATGGAAAAGAA
>CAZMPV010000025.1:0-15553 GCA_964567985.1 uncultured Gemmatimonadaceae bacterium | reverse complement strand
CCCCAGTATCCCAGGAATACGAGGCCGCATAGCAGGAGCCAGGGCACGCTCCTGCGAAGGGCGGCGAAAGGGAGGATCCAGAGGACGTACCACGGGTGGACCGTCGGCGAGAGGAGGAGTCCGGCCCCGAGGATCCAGAAGAGGGCCCGCTCCGGATCGAAGTTCTCGACGGTCGTCCAGGCGATGACGGCCGCCACCAGGCCCCCGGCGGCGATTCGCGGGGGCCATCGACCCGGGAGCACCGCCTCGAGCGCCGAATACGGACCCTTCATGAAGTACCAGTCCCGGGTGTAGACGGCCAGACCGTCCCAGAGCGCGGTGCCGACGGAAAGGTAGGGGAGGTGGAGGAGCAGGAGGGTGGCGAAGAAGCCCACCAGGAACCGGGGGCCCAGCTTCCGGACCAGGGGTGGCAGCGCCGCCGCCGGTGCGAACTTGGTCAGCGTCGCCGCCGCTCCGGCCGCTCCCGCGCCTCCGGGATTCCGGACCAGGGCCAGCAGGAGCGCGAGGGAGGCGAGGCCGAGGGGTTCGAGGTGGCCGCTCCACGCCGTCTCCACCACCAGGAGAGGGCACCAGAGGTAGAGGAGGAGGACGAGGAGGCCGTCGCGACCTCCCGCCCGGGCGACCCGGTAGAGGAGCCACCCCGTGAGGAGGTCGAGGCCGACCCAGAGGATCTTCGCCTGTACGATCAGCCCGCCCACCAGGGCGAGGCCCGCGAAGACCATCTGGGCGAGGGGCGGGTAGATGGTGGGGACGGTCGGATTGTTGATCCGGTCGAACCAGGGCGTGCGGACGTCCACCAGCGCGGGGTCCGCCGGGGCGAAGCGGTAGGGGTTGATGCCCTGGAGCTGGACGTGACCGTCCCAGAGGTAGCGGTAGATGTCGTCGGAGAGCTCCGGGACCACGGGCAGGAGCGCCAGACGGAACGCCACGGCGAAGCCCCAGATCACCGCCGGCGAGGCGGCTTCCGGATCCCGGCCCCGGGCGCTCGCCGCCATGGCGTAGGCGCCGAAGGCTCCGGCGAAGAGGAGGAGGCCCGGGAAGGGGACACCGGCCCCCGGCCACCAGCCCAGGAGCGCCAGGAAGGCGAGCTCGAGGGCTCCGGCCAGCGGGAGGAACCGCAGCGGGGTCGGTCGGGTTCCCTCGGACACCCTCACCATCCCTTTGAACGGTCATCGATGCCTGACGACGCTTCCGGCGGCGGGGTCGCCGTCCTGATCCCGGCCCGGGACGAGGAGGAAGCCCTCCCCCGGGTCCTGGACTCCCTTCCCCGGAGTGTGGTGGACCGGGTGGTGGTCGTGGACAACGGCTCCACGGACCGGACCGCCGAAGTGGCCCGGGAGCGGGGCGCCGAGGTCCTCCACGAGTCCGAGCGGGGCTACGGCGCGGCGTGCCTCACCGGGATCCGGCACCTGGCGTCCCTGGCGCCCCGGCCCGGGATCCTGGCCTTCGTCGACGCAGACGCGACGGCCGAGGTCCCCTTCCTTCCGCATCTGGTCGAGCCGATCCGCGACGACCGTGCCGACCTGGTCCTGGGCGTCCGGGAGAGCCGCTCCGGCCGGGAAGGAAACCTTCACCTCCACGCCCGCCTGGGCAACCGGCTGATCCTGGCCCTGGCCCGGCTCCTCTTCGATGTCCGCACGCCGGACCTGCCGCCCTTCCGGGCGATCCGCTTCGAGCGCCTGCTGGGCCTGGAGATGGACGACCGGAGCTGGGGCTGGACCCTTCAGATGCAGATTCGCGCCCGCAGGCAGGACCTCCGGATCGCCCGGATCCGGGTGCCCCACGAGGAGCGCCGGGCCGGCCGGTCGAAGATCTCCGGGTCGCTCTCGACGTCGGTCCGGGTCGGAGGGAAGATGCTCTACACCCTCGTCCGGGAGCGCCTCCGGTAAGCGGGCGCCGGCTCCCTGGAGCGCTCCCGGCTACGTGGTGGGCGTCCGCCGGGCCAGGAACTCCCTCACCGGCGCGAGGCTGGTCCGGGGCGCCTCGGCCGGGGGGATGTGCCCGCACCGGTCCACGGCGTGGAGCCGGGCGTCGGGGAGGGTGCGCGCCAGGGTCTCTCCCACCGAGAGGGGGACCACCGGATCCTGACGGCCCCATACGAGGAGGGTCGGGACGTCGATCTCCGGGTAGCGCTCGACGATGGCGTCCAGGTCCGGCGGGACGATCTTCCGGGCCGTCTCCAGGAGTGCCCTGCGCTTCGCCCGCTCCCGCAGCGGGTCCGCGTAGGCCTCGACCTGGCCGGCCCGGACCCCCTCGGGGTCGTGGACGATGGAGCGAAGGACCCGTCGGATGAGCCCCCGCTTCGGTGTGAGGGTCAGCAGGGCCTCTCCCAGGAACGGGACCCGGGCCCACCCGATGAATGTGGGGATTTCCTGGGGAAGGCAGGCCGACGAGACCAGGATCAGGGAGTCGAGTCGCCGGGGCTCGGTGTCGAGGAGCTCGAGGGCGGCGAGGAGCGCGATGCCGCCCCCGAGGGAATGGCCCACGAGGGTGACGCCCTCCAGGGAGCGGGACACGATGTAGCGGCGGACGAGGTCGGCGTGGCCCCGGGGGGAATAGTCGCCGTCGGGGGGCGCCGGCGCGGCCCCGTGCCCCATCATGTCCACCAGGTGCAGCCGATGGTCTGCCGAAAGAGGCCCGATCCAGTGCCGCCAGGTGTAGCTGTTGGCCCCGAAGCCGTGGAGGAGGACCACCGGGCGTCCCGAGGTGCCCACGGTCTCCACGTGGATGGGAAGATGAGCCGGCGCGGCGTTCATCCGGGGTCGGAGAGCTCCAGGAGCCGGGCTCCCCGCTCGGCCAGGCTCTCCGCCATGGGCCGGTGGCAGGTGAATACGAAGATCTGCCGCTCTTCGGCCAGCTCGGCCAGGAGCTCGAAGCCCCGCTCCCGGCGGCGCTCGTCCCAGTTGACGAAGGCTTCGTCCAGGAAGACGGGGAGCCGCTCTCCACCCGAATCCAGATGGTCGACGATGGCCAGCCGGAGCGCCAGGTACACCTGCTCCCGGGTGCCGGTCGAGACGGGGGTGTCCACGGCGACCCACTCCGGGTAGCCGGGGCCCTTCAGCTCGAGGGTCCCGTCCAGCTCCCGCTCCGGCATACGAAGCCGGCTGTAGCGGCCGCCGGTCACCGTCGCCAGGTGACGCCCGGCAGCCTTCAGGAGGTCCGGCTGGTTCCGCTCCCGGAATCGGTGGTCGGCCGTCCGGACCAGGCGGGCCAGGAGGGCGAGGCGGTCCCGGCGGCGCCAGACGTCTTCCCGCTCCTCCTTCACGGCCAGGATCTCTCCTTCGACCTGGTCCAGGGTGCGCTCCTCCCGGAGCCGCTCGAGGGCGTGCTCCAGGTCCTTGATCTCGGCGATCAGCTCCCGCTCCTTCCCGTCGAGCTCCTTCACCCGCTCCTCGGCGGCGACCACGGCCTCCTCGTCCACCGTCCACTCCTCGCCGGCCTCCTCGGCCTCCCGGATGCGCCGGCGGAGGTCGTCCAGGTCCGGGTGCTGGCGCTCGAGCTCTTCCCGGAGGACCCGGGCCGTCTCCCGGGCCTCGATCCTCCTCCGGGCGACCTCGGCTCCCCGCTCCGGATCCCCGTCGCCGAGCGGCCCGAGACGCTCTTCCAGGTCGCCCCGGCTCCGGGCCGCCGCTTCGAGCTCCTCCCGGAGGCGCTCCAGGGCGGAGTCGGTCTGCTCCAGGGCCTCCCGGGCCGAGCGGGCGTCGGCGAGGCGGGCCTGGGACTCGTCCAGGGCCTGCTCCAGGGCCACGACCCGGGCCGGAAGGGTCTCCGGCGCCTCGACTCCGGTCGCGTCGACCAGGGCGTCGGTCCGCTCCCGGAGGTCCTCGACGCGCTTCCGGTGCGACTCGGCTTCGCGCCGGGCCTGTCGCAGGTCCTCCAGGAGACCCTGGAGCCGCTCCAGGACGTGGACCAGCTCGGGACGGGGATCTTCCAGGCGGGAGCCGGCCAGGGGGAGCTCCCGGGCGGCCTGCTCCACGCCCAGGCGGGCCTCGGCCGCTCTCGACTTCGCCCGCTCCCGCTCTTCCTCCAGCTCCTCGAGGGCGCGGAGGTGTTCTCTCCTGCGCCGCTGCTCTCCCCTCTGGCGGGCGACCAGATACGCTCCGGCGAGGGCGGCGACCATTCCGGGCACGACCCAGGCGGACGCCCGACCGGTGGCCGACGCCCAGAGGGCGAGCCCGGATCCCGCGGCCAGGAGCGTCCAGCCCCCTGCGGTCGGGAGCGCCGAGGCCCCGGCGGGTGTCCGGCCCTTCCGGTCGGCGATCCGCTCCCGGACCCGCTCGAGCCCCTCCCGGGCGTCGCGGTAGCGGGCCACCCGGGTCCGGAGCTCTCCCAGGGGAAGGGTGCGGACGGCTTCGGCGTCGACGTCGTCCCAGGGCAGCTCGAAGATCTCCCGGGCCGTCTCCCGGACCCGCCGCTCCAGGGACTCGGTGCGCTCGTCCAGGGTGGCGAGGCTCGCCCGGGCGCTGCCCGCTTCTCCGGCCAGCTTGCCCAGCTCCCGGATCTCGGCGGCCTCGTCCGCGAGCAGGCGATCCACGTCTCCGACGGCTTCCGCCCGCTCCCGGAGGCGGTCCCGCTCCCGTTCCCGCTCCTCGACCCGCTCCTCCAGCTCCTCCGCTCGCTCCCGGAGCTCGCGCAGGCGCTCGCCGGGGTGGTCGGGCAGCCCGTCGAGTTCCCCTTCGTCTCCGGCCCGGGACTCCGCGTCCCGGATCCGGGCGAGCTGACGGCGGACGGGCCCGAGGGTCCGGGCCCGGGCGATCCGGGCCCGGGCGCGGCGACGATCGCAGCGGACCTCGTCGAGCCGGGTCCGCCGCTCCTCCAGGGTCCGGACCGTCTCCCGGGCCTGCCGGTCCCGCTCCCGGGCTTCCCGCCGGGCCTCGTTCAGCTCCTTGAGGCGGGCCTGGAGCTCCCGGGCCCTCGGCTTGCCCCGACGATCGGGACGCCAGAGGGCGTCGGCCTCGTCCTCCAGCTCGGCCGCGACCTCCCGGGCGCTCCGGATGTCCTCGGCGCCCAGGGATCCGAGGAGGCGGTCCTGGATCTCGGACCACCGCTCCTCGTCCACCCGGGCCAGATCGGAGAGGGTGAGGGCGAAGACGGCGTCGAAGAGCTCCCCACGAACGTGCCGGGCCCAGGGAACGGTGCGGTTGGCCAGATCTTCCTCGTCCCCGTTCCGGATCAGCCGGCCCCACGGGGAGGCCAGGAGCCGCCGATGGACGGTCGCCTCGTCGCCGCCCGAGAGCCGGACGTCGGCGTCGGCGTCGGCGTCGGCGCCGGACCAGGGTGCGTACGGGTTTCCCTCGCGGCTGGCGGGATAGAAGCCGTAGAGGAGGCTGGAGAGGAGGACGAAGAAGGTGCTCTTCCCGCCTTCGTTCGGGGCGTGGACCGCGACCAGGGAGGGAAGGGGCTCCCGGCCGGTGTCCAGGTCCTCGAGAGGACCGAAGGCCCGGACGCGAACGCGCTCGAACCTCACGTCTCCTCCGTCCCGAGCTCGTCGAGCATCCGGGCCGCCAGCTCCCCGTCGGCCCCCTCGAGGAGGTCGCGGAGATAGGCGGTCTCGTCGTCGGGCGCTCCAGCCAGGTCCGGGGGACGCAGCTCCCGGAGGGCCTCCTCGTCCCGGGCGACCTCCTTCAGCAGCCGGAGGGCCTCGCCCAGGGGGTCCTGACGCTCCAGGTGCTCGTCGGGATCCGCCGGGGGATGGACGCCTCCGGTCCGGACCTCGGCGTCCAGGAGGCCGAGCCGGGCCGCCAGCTCTTCTTCCAGGGCGTGGCGGTCCTCTTCCAGGCCCAGCTCCCGATGAAGGGGAGAGGGCCCCCGGAGCTCGAGGCGGAGGAGCCACTCGGAGCCGGAAAGCCCCGGGTCGTCGGCCCGGGCCTCTTCCCACGCCCGCTCCACCCGTCCCCCGAGCGCATGAAAGGTCCGGAGGTCGGCGAGCCCGTCGAGGACCAGGTGCTCCCAGCGCACCGGCGCCAGGGGCCGGAACTCCACGGCCGCCCGTCCACCGGTCTCCAGCTCGACCAGGAGCGCCCCCTTCGGGCCCGTCTCCCGGGGGTTCAGACCCAGGAGGCTCCCCGGGTACCAGATCGGCGGATCTGTGGAGAGCTCCTGGCGGACGTGGACGTGGCCCAGGGCCCAGTAGTCGTAGCCGGAGCGGCGGAGCGGCTCGAGGCGGGACGGCGCGTAGCGATCGTGGGCTGTGCCGGCCCGGGCGCCCTCGACCTGGGTGTGGAGCACGGCCACCTCGGGGACGTCTTCCCGGGGCTCCGGAAAGTCCCGGGAGAGATCCTCGGACTCCCGGGGAGTCTCGTGGCCCGCCGCGGTCACCCGACCCAGCAGCGTGCCTTCCCCGTCCCGGACCTCGACGGTCCGGGGCTCTCTCTCACCCACCACCACGACCCCCTCCGGCCACTCCAGGTCGCGCGACCGATGGCCCGAGCGGCCGGGGTCGTGGTTTCCCGTTGCGTATACCGTCCGCACGCCGGCCTCGGCCAGCCGGTCGAGCTCGTCCAGGAGGAAGCGCTCGGTCTGAAAAGAGAGGTGGGAGCCGTCGAAGAGGTCCCCGGCGACCAGGAAGGCGTCCGCCTCCTCCTCCAGGGCCAGGCTCACCGCCCGGCGAAAGGCCTCCCGGGAGGCGTCCCGGAGGCGCTCCCGGACCCGGGAGCTCCGGGCCCCGAAGGGCGTGTCCAGATGGACGTCGGCGAGGTGGACGAAGCGCATGGGATGGAGAAGGGGCGAAGGTTCGGCGTCCCGCTCTCCCGGCGCGGACGGTGCCGGGGGCCCGGGGCCGCCCCGGACGCAGCGGAAAGGTAGGAGCCCGGGGGTGGCACCGGCCAGGGGGGCGCTGGCGGAAGAGACCGAGCTCCGCCTATGATCCTGACAGGGAGCCGCGGACCTCGGCCCATCGCCTCCGGATCCGGGCCCCGGTAGCGCGCTCGCCCCTTTTCTCCCCCCCCCTGGCCCGGGAGCGGAGCCCTGGACTCTTCATCCGAGTCGATGTCCTCCGGCGAGATGCCCACGGCCTGCTCCTTCTGCGGTCACGTGCCCGACGGCCGTCCCGCCCGGTGCCCGAGGTGCGGCGCGCTCATCGGGGCGGCGGCCGACGACCTGAAGCGGGAGGGAGAGCGGCGTCGGAGGGAGCTGGGCAATCGGAAGGCCGTGGCCGACCTGCTCTTCCTGGCGGGGCTGTTGATCGGCGGGCCCCTCCTCTCCTTCGGCCTCCACGCGCGCCTCGGCCTCTTCCTGATCCTGGGCGGGGGCCTGGCATCGACCGCGCGGCGGTATACCCCGTGGTCGACCCCGGGCACGGTCGTCGTGGGGGGGCTCCTGGCGGCGGTGGTGGCGACCGCCGTCATCGAGCCCGCGGAGCCTGGGGCGGTGGAAGCGGACGCGGCGGGACGGGCGGCCTACGTGGATCAGCTCGGGAAGCGGCTCCTGGACGAAGGGATCTACGTGGAGGCCCGGGGGCCGGCCGGCCGGATCGTCTGGGTCTACGTGCCGTCGGTGGACGGAATGGAGTGCGGCGACGTTCCCTCGCCGGAGGCGCGGAGGCACCTGGCCGAGGTCGGCGTCCAGCGGGTGGTCGTGGCGGGCCGTGAGAGCCGGGAGGGCGTCTGCTCGATCGTCCCGTAGCCGGGCGGGGGGCGGGGGCTCCGACCCCGGGGGAGACCCCGGGCTGGCGAGCGCGCGCCCGGGGGTTGATGGGCGGCTCACCGGGCGCCAACGTAAGGGCGAGTCCAGGGGCCGCGTTCGGGCGGCCAGCTTCTCCGTCTCTCACCGGACGCTCGCACATCGGAGGCCCGGCCGGAATCCGGCTCTCCGCCTGCCGTCCATCTTCCCGGGATCGATGAGCGACACGACGAAAGCGGCGGTCCGGCGAATCCGGGAGGATTCTCCGATCGTGGACGCCGTCTGCCAGCAGATCGAGCGGCGCATGGAGGCGGAGAACGCGGCCGCGTGCGTGAGCTTCGCGGAGATCTTCTTCTCGAAGGCGCCCTCGGATTTTCTCCAGGAGCGGAGCACCGACGCCCTGGCCCGGATGGCCGAGGGCGCCTTCCGCTTCCTTCAGCAGGCCCGGCCGGACCGGGTCGACGTGCAGATCCTGAACCCGGACGTGGACACCGAGGGGTGGTACGCCCCCGTGACGGTGATCCGCACGAACATCTCGGAGCGGCCCTTCATCGTCGACACGATCCGGGAGTTCCTCCACTCCCAGGATCTGGCCATCGAGCACTACATCTACCCGGTCCTCCACGTCTCCCGGGACGACGACGGCGAGATCGTCGAGATCCGTCCCTCCAGGGAGGGGGAATCGAAGGAGTCGCTGGTCCACTGCGAGGTGGCCCGGATCAGCGACGCCGACCTCCGGGAGCACATCCGGACCGAGCTCGAGAGCCGGCTCCAGGACGTCGTCCGGGCCACGGACGACTTCCAGCCGATGGTCGACGCCCTGAACGACGTGGTGGCGTACCTGGCGGAGGCGAAGCAGGAGGTCCCCGGGAAGGAGGGGGAGCTCTCCGAGATCCAGGCCTTCCTGCGCTGGCTCCGGGACGAGGGCTTCGTCTTCCTGGGCTACCGGGGCTACGACATCGTCGAGGACCCGGAGAGCGGCGAGCCGGCCCTGGTGGTCGAGCCCGGCTCGGGGCTGGGCATCCTCCGGAACGAGGCCGAGTCCCGCTACGCCCGCCCGACTCCCCTGAAAGAGATGGACCCGGATCTCCGGGCCCTGGTGACCGGCGGGCCGGACCTGATCATCAGCAAGACGAACGCCGAGGCCACCGTCCACCGCCGGGCCCGGATGGACTACATCGGCGTCAAGAAGCTCGACGAGGACGGCGAAGTGGTGGGCGAGCACCGCTTCGTGGGGCTCTTCACGTCGAAGGCGTATGCCGAGGAGGCCGAGAACATCCCCATCCTCCGCGACAAGCTCGCGTGGATCCTGGAGGAGACGGGGGCCCAGAAGGGGTCGCACGACTACAAGGAGATCATCACGATCTTCAACTCCATGCCGAAGGAGGAGCTCTTCCTCACTTCGGCGGAGGAGGTCGGCGACGACATCCGGACCGTCCTCACCAGCTATCACAGCCACGAGGTCCGGGTCTCGATCCGGGAGGACCCGCTCCAGCGCGGGGCCTCGATCATGGTGATCCTGCCCAAGGAGAAGTTTTCCGGGGACGTGCGCCGGAGCATCGAGGACGTCCTGGTGGAGCGCTTCGACGGCGAGGTGCTGAACTACCATCTCGCGCTGGGGAGCGGCGACCAGGCCCGCCTCCACTTCTACATCGCCACCACGTCGGAACGGCTGGCCGAGGTCGGGACCGAGGAGCTCGAGGACGCGGTCCGCGAGCTGATCCGCTCCTGGGTCGACCGGGTGAGGGAGGGGCTCGAGCGGGTCCGTCCCCCCGACGAGGCCCGCCGCCTCGCCCGGACCTACGCCGAAGCGTTCAGCCCCGAGTACCGGGCGGCCACCGCCCCGGTGGACGCCGTGGACGACGTCCTGCAGCTCGAGGCGATGGTGGCCGACGAGCGGGATGTCTCGATCTCCTTCTCCAACCCGGAGGCGTCGCCGGCCGTGGCGGGCGGCGAGCTGATCACGGAGCTGAAGTTCTACGTCCGGGACCAGCGCCTGGTGCTCTCGGACTTCATGCCGATCCTGGAGAACGCCGGGCTCCGGGTCATCGCGGTGAACCCCTTCGAGGTCGGCGACCAGGGAGCCGCCGCGGCGATCATCTACGCCTTCGCGGTCCAGGACGACCGGGGCGAGCCGCTGGACGTGGAGGGCCGGGGCACGCTCCTGGGCGAGACGATCCTGAGCGTGCGCCGGGGCGACACCACCAACGACTCCCTGAACGCCCTGGTCCAGTCCGCGGGCCTGGCCTGGCGGGAGGTGGACGTCCTGCGGGCTTACGCGGGATACGCCTTCCAGCTCGGCGCCGTGCCCAGCCGTCTCTCCCTCCCGTCCGCGCTCCGGAAGTACCCGGGGATCGCCCGGATCCTCTTCGAGCTCTTCCACGCGAAGTTCGACCCGGAGGGCCCGGCGGGAACGGCCGACCGGCGGCGGGCGATGCAGGAGATCGAGGATCGCTTCACCGAGGCCATGGGCGCCGTCTCGCTCCTGGTGGACGACCGGGCGCTCCGGCGGCTCCGGACCCTGATCGACGCCACGGTGCGGACCAACTACTTCCGCAACGGAGGCCGGGCGCCGACCCGCCGCTCCGGCGGCGTGCCCTACGTCTCCCTCAAGTTCGAGTGTCGGCAGATGGAATCCATCGTTCGGAGCCGGCTTCTCTACGAAGTGTGGGTCCGCTCGTCCCGCATGGAGGGCATTCACCTCCGGGGCGCCAAGGTCGCCCGGGGCGGCATCCGCTGGAGCGACCGGCCCGACGACTTCCGCACCGAGGTGCTCGGGCTGGTGAAGACCCAGATGGTCAAGAACTCGGTGATCGTGCCGGCGGGCTCGAAGGGGGGCTTCGTCACGCTCCGGCAGCTCGAGGAGCCGACGGCCGTGGCCACCGAGGCCCGGGAGCAGTACGAGACGCTGATGCGGGGGCTGCTCGACCTGACGGACAACCTGGACGAGGCCGGCGACCCGGTTCCCCCGGAGGGCGTGATCCGCTACGACGACCCCGATCCGTATCTGGTGGTCGCCGCCGACAAGGGCACGGCCCAGTTCTCCGACGTGGCCAACGCCATCGCCGACGAATACGACTTCTGGCTCGGCGACGCCTTCGCGTCGGGGGGCTCCCACGGCTACGATCACAAGGAGGTCGGCATCACCGCCCGGGGGGGATGGGAGTGCGTGAAGCGGCACTTCCGGGAGACGGGCAAGGACATTCAGTCCGAGCCCTTCACCGCCGTGGGCATCGGGGACATGAGCGGCGACGTCTTCGGCAACGGGATGCTGCTCTCCCGGCAGATCCGGCTGGTGGCGGCCTTCGATCACCGGCACGTCTTCATCGACCCGGATCCGGACCCGGCCGCCTCCTACGAGGAGCGGGAGCGGCTCTTCTCCCTGGGACGATCCTCCTGGGACGACTACGACCGGAGCCTCCTGAGCGAAGGGGGCATGATCGTCTCCCGGAGCTCGAAGGAGGTCGAGCTCGACGACCCCGTCCGGGAGGCGCTCGGCATCGAGGACGACCTGGTGTCCCTGGACGGCGAGGCCCTCGTCCGGGCGGTGCTCCGGGCTCCGGTGGAGCTGCTCTGGAACGGGGGGATCGGCACCTACGTGAAGGCGTCCACCGAGTCCCACGCCGACGTGGGGGACGCGGCCAACGACGCCGTCCGGGTGGACGCCGACGAGCTCCGCTGCGACGTGGTCGGCGAGGGCGGCAACCTCGGCTTCACCCAGAAGGCGCGGATCGAGTACGACCTGGCCGGAGGCCGCATCAACACCGACGCCCTGGACAACTCGGGGGGCGTGGACCTGTCGGACCGGGAGGTGAACCTCAAGATCCTCCTGAACCCGACGGTCAAGGCCGGCGACATGGAGATGGAAGAGCGGAACCGGCTCCTGGGGGAGCTCACCGACCCGGTGGCGGAGCTGGTGCTCGAGGACAACCGGTCACAGAGCCTGGCCGTCTCCCTGGACGAGATCCGGGCCGAGGAGCGTCTGGACGACTTCCGTGACCTGATGTCCACCCTGGAGAAGGCCGGGGTGCTGAACCGGGCCGCCGAGGACCTGCCGACCTGGGAGGTCCTGGCCGAGCGGATCGAGGAGGACGCGTCCCTGACCCGGCCGGAGCTCTGCGTGCTCCTGGCCTACGCCAAGCTCGACCTGATGAGTCACGTCCTCGAGGGCGACCTGCCCGACGACGAGGCCGCCGTCAGCTACTTCCTCAACTACTTTCCGTCCGCCGCCCGCGATGCGGCCGGCAGCGAGGGCCTGGGCGGGCACCGTCTGCGCCGGGAGATCGTCGCCAGCCAGTTCACGAACGACCTGGTGGACCTGATGGGCTCGACCTTCGTCCGGCGGCTCAGCCGGGACACGGGCCGAACGCCCGAAGAGGTGGCGTGGGCGTGGTTGATCGCCGCGCGCCTGGCCGGACACCGATCGATCCTCGACGAGCTCGACCGGCGGGAGGGCGAGCTGCCCGCGGAGGTCGGGTACCGCTGGCTCCTGGGCCTGAGCCGGGTCCTGGCCCGGAGCACCCGATGGATCCTGGCGAACGTGGACCGGGATCGAGACACCTCCGAGGTCATCCGGGAGAACTCCGACGGCCTGGCCACGCTCCGGAAGCACTTCGACGAGATCGTCATGGGCGAGGACCGGGAGATCTTCGAGGCCCGGGTCCGGGAGCTGACCGACCTCGGGGCGGAGAGGGAGTTCGCTCAGAGCCTGATCACGTTGCGATTCCTGGACCAGCTCCTAGAGATCCTCCGGGTCGGGAAGGACACGGGGGCGGGGCCCGAGGCGGCGGCCCGGGGCTTCTACCGGGTC
Organism: uncultured Gemmatimonadaceae bacterium; assembly: GCA_964567985.1. Lineage (GTDB taxonomy): Bacteria > Gemmatimonadota > Gemmatimonadetes > Longimicrobiales > Gaopeijiaceae > CAZMPV01. Next base: position 3,123 of record CAZMPV010000025.1, on the reverse strand, counting down.
TCGGACATCCTCCAGGTGCCGTGGATCCGTCGCTCGATCTTCGAGGCGGCCCACGACGACCGCTGGGACCAGCGGGCCGCCCAGGCGGTGGCCGGCGACCTGGCCCGGGCCCACCACGTGCTCACCACCCGGGTGGTGAGCGAGGGACAGGACCTGGACGACGTGGACCGGGCCGCCCGGGCGGTGCTGAGCCGGGGCTCCCGTCAGATGTCCCGCTTCCAGACGCTCCTGGAGGAGATCCGGGGCGAGGAGGATGTCACCCTCTCCGGTCTCTCGGTCCTGGTCAGGGAGATCCGATCGCTGGCGGACCGGGTCGTGGCGGACGAGGATCCCGGGGCCTGAGGGCTCCGGGCGGGAGGAGCGCGGTCCGGGGACCCGCTACGCCGTCCGTCCTCCGTGATCAGCGACCGTCGGCCGCCTTGAGCACCTGGTCCACGTACTTGTCCACGTTGGCGAGGACATGGACCAGGTCCTTCCGCTGCTCGGCCGCCGCCATGTCGGAGGCGAAGCCGAGAAGCGCCTCGCGCACCTTCTCCCGGGCCTTGCCGTCGTCTCCCTGGCTCCGGGCCTTCCGCGTCTTGCGACGGCGCCCGCCCGAGCGGGTCGAGGCGCTCATGCGCCGCTTGACCTGGAGCGGATAGCGGGCGTTGAATTGCCGGAGGGTCAGGTCGCCGACCTCCGAATGGGCCTTCTTGGCCTTCTGATAGAGCTCGTCCACCGAAATGTCGGCGTTCTTCTTGAGCTCCTTCTCCACCAGGGCCATTACCTTCTCGTTCGTCTTCGCCACGGGCTCTTCCCCCTGCGCAACCGGAAAAACTATGAGATTTGCTGGAATGCAGAAGAAATAAATTCCAAAGACGCATAAAAGTCAACTCTTAATTCGTCCATAGTCTGAACTCATTTATTCAAAGAGCGTGGAATCTGCCACCGAATTCCCTCGATGGAGGGATCAGCCTCCGAGCTGGAGGCCCGCGATCAGGGAGGCGCCCGCCAGGTCGTTCGACCGCACCCCCGGAAGGTCCTGGACCTCCGTGACCGTCCGGTATCCGGCGCCCAGGGAGAAGGCGAGCCAGGGGCGGATCCTCCAATCGATCGAGATCTCCGGGACGGCGATCAGAAAGTTGTCGGCTCCCAGGTCGGAACCCACGGCCTGGTCGGTGACGGTGGCGTGCCCGGCTCCCAGCAGGAGCGTGGTCGAGAGGCGCCACTCCTCGCTGTGGAGCGGCAGGAAGCCGAGCACCAATCCGCCGTATCCGGCGTCGAGGTCGAAGCCGGAGCCCACCCCCGCTTCCGCGACGGGGACGGTTCCGAGCATGGAGGTGCCCTCTCCACCGACGAAGAAGCGGGACGTCACGGCCAGGCCCCCTCGGAGGCTCGCGAGGGCGCGGCCTCTTCCGTTGAAGTCGGTGACCCCGACCCGGGGGTTGGCCCAGGGATGGACCGTGGCCGTGCCCGCTCCGGCCGCGGACTGGCCGGCGAGAGGAGAGACGAGCCCGGCGCCGAGCGCGGACAGGAGACAGAGATCGGTGAGGGCGGAGGCCACCCGGAGAAGCTCCCGGGACACGGTCATGTGCGGGGCGACGAGCCCGATGGCGTGATGAGCGATATATTGAGCACAGGCCCGGCCGTCCCAATGTTTAGCGTCATGAGCCAGCCCCCCGCGGGGTGCCGGCGGCGCCCCGATCATGCCCTCCCATGGTAGAGAATCCGTGTCCTGGAAGAAACGGGTTCACCCTCCTCGAGCTGCTCTTCGTGACGGTGCTCGCCGTGACGACGATGGCGATCGCGTTTCAGAGCTACGCCCGATACATAGAGACGACGAGCTCGCGCCGTGCGGCGAAGCTCTTCGCCCTGGATCTGTCGGTGGCCCGGAGCACGGCGATCCGGGAGCGGCAGCCGGTGGTGATCCGCTTCGACGAGTCGAACCTGGCCTACGAAGTCGAGACCGGGTCGGGACGGGACGTGACCTCGCGGGAGTACGGCGAGGACCAGGATCTGCGCCTTTCCGAGCTCGACCTGGCGTTCCCGGGGGACAGCGTGGTCTTCAACGGGCGGGGCGTGGCGGACCTGAGCGGGATCGCCACGACCCTCGGGGAGGCGACCTTCCGGGCGGGCACCTCCGCCTGGGTGGTTTCCTTCAACAGCCTCGGAGCGTCGCGGGTGCGGGAGTATTGACCGGCACGCGCGGGCTCCGCACCGGGCGGGACGGCTTCACGCTGATCGAGGTCACGGGAGCGCTCCTGATCTTCGCCGTGGGGATCCTCGTCGCAGTGCAGCTCGCCGGAGCCCTCTCCTCCCAGGTCGAGACCACGGCGCTCCGGGCGGGTGTGGTGAGCGCCGCCCAGCAGCGCCTGGAGGAGATCGACCGGCTTCCCTACGACTCCCTGAGCAGCGGGACCGACGTCGACACCACTACGATCCGGGGCCGGGAATTCGAGAGCACCGTCACGGTCTCCGCCTTCGACACCCGGATCTTCGCCGTCGAGGTCGTCGTCGAGCCCCTGGACTGGAGCGGGCCGTCCCACTCCCTGACGTCGTACGTCTTCGGGCCCTGGTGAGGGCGAGGAAGGTGAGGACGGCGCCCGGCAGGCGGGCCGACGGGGTGGAGACGGCGGGTCGAGCCCCCCGGTCGGCGGGGCGTCGCGTGGCCGGCTTCACCCTCGTGGAGGCCATCGTCGCGCTGACGCTGACCACCATCGTGGTGGTGATGGTGAGCTCGGTCTTCCTCGCCCAGAGCAACTTCTACGGCGACGTCCTCCGGCGCAGCGGCGCTCACGACGCCGCCCGCAGCGCGACCGACCTGGTGGAGCGGGACGTCCGGGCGGTCGTGCCGGCCGGCGTCCTCTACGCCGACTCCCTTCGCTTCGCCGCCCGGGTTCCGGTGCTCCTGGGCATGGTCTGCTATATCTCGGGAAATCACCTCGACTTCTTCTATCCGGACGTGAGCGCCGAGCCCGACACGGCCGAGGCGACAGGGTACGGCGTACGGGACGAGAGCGGGAGCTGGGCCTTCTACACGGGCTCCTGGTCTTCGATTTACGACAGCGAGGGCGTGACGATGAAGGACCAGTGCGCGGCCGAAGGGATGGACACCGTCGGCATCCCCACCTCCCACTTCGTCCG
>CAZMPV010000024.1:0-15579 GCA_964567985.1 uncultured Gemmatimonadaceae bacterium | reverse complement strand
GTCATCCCCTCGTCGAGGACGAGCCGGCTCTCCCGGTCCGGGATGACGTCGTAGTACGAGCGGAGCCTCGCCGTCCCCTTCCCGTCGGTCCGGTCCCGCCAGTCCGCCATCAGCGCGTCGCCCAGCAGCACCTCGCCGTCGTCGTCCCGGAGCCGGGGGCGGCGGCCCAGGGTCGAGTTCCAGATCCGGAGGTCGTGGCGGAGGTAGGGCTCGGTCCGCTCGGGGCGCTGGAAGCGCTTCGAGAGGAGGCTGTGGCTCGAGAACTCGCCGGGGTAGAGCTGGCGGGGGAGCTCGACGAAGGTGCTCACGCTCCGGTGTCCGCACATGTAGCGGCCCACGAGACCCGAGGAGTTGGCCAGGCCGTCCGGATGGCGGTCGCCGGCCGAGAGCAGGAGGAGGTGGGGGCTCCAGCAGTAGCCGGCTGCCAGGACGAAGGTGGTGGCCCGGACGTGGACGGGCGCGTCGGGGCGGTCCCGGTCGGTGGCCTCGACGTAGGCGATTCGCTCGGATCCGTCTTCCAGGTGGATGCGGCGGGCCAGGGTCCGGGTCAGGAGCTCGACCCGGCCGGCGTCCAGGAGCCGGTTCCAGGTGAAGTCGGGGGTGTACTTGGCGCCGGTGGGGCAGATGTTGCAGGTGTCGCACCGCTGGCAGACGTTGCGTCCGTCGTAGGGCTCGGTGGTCTTGGCCACGGGGTTGGCCCAGAAGGGGATGTCGGCGCTCTCGCCCCACTCCTTCAGCCGCTGCAGCGACCAGGAGAGCGGCATGGCCGGCATGGGATACGGCTGGGCCCGGGGGTCGAGCTCGGCCGGCCCCTGCTCGCCGGCCACGCCCATGCGGGCCTCGGCCTCCTGGTAGAAGGGGTCGAGCTCCTCGTAGCTCAGGGGCCAGTCGACGGCTACGCCGAACCGACTCCTCAGGCGGAAGTCCTCGGGGGAGAAGCGGGGCGTCGTCCCGCCCCAGTGCATGGCCTGGCCGCCCAGGACCATGGAGCGGGACATGATGCCCGCGGCGGTCTGGCTCTCGATGTGGTCCCGGAGCCAGGGGTTCTCGCCGTAGTCCAGGTAGCGGCGCCGCCGGGTGAAGCGGTCGTCCAGGGGCACGCTGCGGTCTCCCGCCTCCAGGACCACGATCCGGGCCTCCCGCTCGGCGGCGAGCTTCGCGGCGACCATGGCCGCGGTGATCCCGCCCCCGACGATGCAGACGTCGGACTCGACGGTCCGGGCGTCGCTCTGTGCCACGGCCGCCCCCTACCCGAGGTCGCCGGCCGTGAGCGGCCGGGGGCGCTCGGTCGTCTCCGAGAGGCCCCGGCAGCTCCGGGCCCGGATCCGGACCCCGTAGCAGCGGTCGGTGGCCTCGGGGGTCTCGAGCCAGCGGGCCAGGAGCCCTACGGCCACGTGGCGGGCCCGGAGCGGCGACGGCACGCCGTCGCCCTCGGGATCCAGGCGGCCCCGGAGGATCTCTCTCTGGAGCCGACGGTCGAGCTCGACGTAGCCGCGCTCGTGCCGCTTCCGGGCCTCGGCGTCCAGGGCTTCGAGCTGGGCGGCCCAGCGGAAGGCCGGATCCGAGGGGCCGTAGCGGATCTCCGAGGTCCCGTAGCCGTGGTTCTGCTCGGCGGCGGGCTCGTAACCGTCGAGCCAGCGCTCGAAGTCCGAGACGACCTCCTCGACGCCGTCGTCGTCGAGCTCGGTGGGGAGCGCGATCCGGCCCACGGCCCGCAGCAGCTCCGGGTCCAGGGTGGGACGGGGCGCGCCGTCGCCGTTGGGGGCGCATCCGCCCAGGGCGGCGGCCGAGAGGGCCGCGGCGCCGGTGGCTTTCAGGAAGGTGCGGCGGTCGTGGTCGGTCATGGGAGTGCCTCCCGCGTCATCGTCCTCGCTCCAGCGCGTAGACCACCAGGCGGGTCTCGTTTCCGGAGCCCGTGGCGATGGCCACGAACTGCCGGCCGTCGCCGGTGGCGTAGGTCATGGGATTGGCGTAGCCCCGGGCGGGGAGATCGTCCTCCCAGAGGATCTCGCCGGTGGCCTTGTCCAGGGCGTAGAGGATGCTCCCGCCGCCGGTGAGGAAGACGAGCCCCCCGGCGGTGACGATCGGCCCCGGCGCTCCGGTGGTGCCCAGGCGCTCGGGGAGCTCGACCCCCTCCAGCGCCGGGTGGTTCCGGACGCCGGGCCGGTCGCCCACGACCTGCTGCCAGACGATCTCCCCCCGGTTCAGGTCGAAGGCGGTCAGGGTGCCGTAGGGCGGCTTGTTCAGGGGCAGGCCTCCCACCGAGAGCCCCCGGCGGTCCCGGTCCAGAGCGTAGTCGGCCTCGGCCCGGGTGCTGTCGGCGAACCCCACGGCCATCAGCGTCGGCATCTCCGTGGACTTCACGTAGACCATGCCCGTGGTCGGGTCCGCCGCCGGCCCGCCCCAGTTGGCGCCGCCGATGAGCCCGGGCATGACCACCGTGCCCCGGACCGAGGGCGGCTCGAAGAGGGGCCCGCTCCGGTAGAGCCGCAGCACCTTCAGGGCCTTCTCCCGCAGCTCCGGCGTGAAGTCGATGACGTCGTCCTCGCCGAAGCCCTGCTTCGCGAAGGGGGGCGGCTTCGTGGGGAACGGCTGGGTGGGCGCGGCCTCCTCGCCCGGCACGTCGGACGTCGGGACCGGGCGCTCCTCGATGGGCCAGACCGGCTCCCCGGTGGCCCGGTCGAAGACGTAGAGGAAGCCGGTCTTGCCCGCGGCCGCGACCGCGTCGATCCGCCGGCCGTCCACCTCGATGGGCAGGAGAACGGGCGCGCCCGGGAGGTCGTAGTCCCAGAGCCCGTGGTGGACCGTCTGGAAGTGCCAGGCCCGCTCGCCCGTCCGGGCGTCCAGGGCCACCACGGCCTCGGCGAAGAGGTTGTCGCCGGGCCGGTGGCCACCGTAGTAGTCGTTGCTCGGCGTCCCGACCGGCACGTAGAGGAGCCCCCGCTCGGCGTCGAGGCTCATGGGCGCCCAGGCGTTGGTGTGGCCGGTGGTCCGCCAGGAGCCGTCCTCCCACGTCTCGACGCCGGTCTCCCCCTCCCGGGGGATCAGGTTGAAGCGCCAGCGGAGCTCGCCGGTGTGGACGTCGAAGGCCAGGATGTTGCCCGGTGGGTCCCGCTCGTAGATGAAGCCGTCCCAGACGCCGTTGCCCAGGATCACCAGGTCCTCGAAGACCACGGGCGGCGACGTCTGGGTGTAGTGGAGGCGGTTCGTCTCCCACATGAGGTGCTCGGTCAGGTCCACCTCGCCCTCGTCGCCGAAGGAGGGGATCGGCCGGCCGGTGGCGGCGTCCAGGGCGATCAGCCGCCAGCGCGTGTTCAGGAAGATCCGGCGCTCGCCGCCGTCGGGCCCGGAACCGGTCCAGAGGGCCGGTCCCCGGTGCACGAGCCCCGTCCCGTTCGGCGGCTGGCCCCACTCCACCGTCTCGGGGTCGTACGTCCAGATCACGTCGCCGGTGGCGGCCTCCAGGGCCACGACCCGGTTGAAAGGGGTGGTGACGTACATGGTGTCGTTCACCACCAGGGGCGTGGCCTCGAAGTTGCCGGGCTCGAGCTCCTGGCCCGGGATCGGCTGCCGGGGGCCGGCCACGGCGGAGTCGCCGGTGGCCCACGTCCACGCCACCCGAAGCCCCGCCACGTTCTCCCGGTCGATGGCGTCCAGGGGGGAGTGCTTCGTGCCGGCCAGGTCCCGGCCGTAGTGAGGCCAGTCACCGGGGCGCTCCTGGGCGACGGCGGGCGACGCGTCGGACGTCGCCCCCGCGAGGAGAGCGGCCAGGAGGAGCCCGGTCGTGACCGCCGCCGGGCGTCGCCCGGAATCCGGAACGGCGAATCCCCCCTCGCCGCTGCTCACCGGGCCTCCCGGAGCCGCTCGGCGAGGGCCCGGGCCCGGGCCGTGGCGTCGGCCAGGGCCTCCATCAGGCGATTCGACTCCCGAACCAGGCTCGTCTCGGCGAAGCGGTAGCGGTCCGAGCCCGGCTCGGCCTCGTCGAGGATCGACGCCGGGGCCAGGCCGGGCAGGAGCGTCCAGCCGATGCCCGAGTCCGGCTGGTAGGGAGTGTGAGGCACGTAGAGGATCCGGTGGAGGATGCGGTGCAGCGCCAGGACCTCCCGGTCCAGGCCGGGTCCGGCCCGGGCCCCCTCGAGGGCGGGCTGGAGGTCGGCCACCGCCGAGGCCAGTCGCTGATGCCGCTCACGGGCGTCCGAGAGGTCGAGGCGCCCGCCGGAGCGCTCGACGTGGGCGGCCATGGCGTCGCCCACCTGGCCGACCTGAGCCTCCAGGTCCAGGGGCAGGACCGGGTCCGCCAGGAGCGAGGCCAGGGCGGCGGCGTAGAGGTCGGCGTCGGTCTCCAGGATCTCGGGATCGATCTTGTCGTAGGTGTCGTCGGGCGTGTGCCACCACCAGTAGCCGCCGTCCTCCTCCAGGCGGTTGTGGTAGAGCTGGAGCAGCGGGAGGCCGGCCCCGTTGAAGGATTGATCCGAGTTGCGGCCCGGTCGGAACGGGTCGATCGACTGGCCGGCGCCGTCCCGGATCACCCGGGTGGCCAGGCCCTCGAGGGACGCCGTGGTGGCGGCCCCGAAGCGCTTCGCGTCGCGCTGACCGATGCCGTCCACGTTGACGTACGCCACCGCCCGGCGCCGGAGCTCGTCGAAGAAGTGGTCGGCGTACCAGGTCGAGCCGGCGTAGCGGGCGTTCGAGTGCCCCGGCCACCAGGCGACCACGAGCCCCCGGCGGAGGTCGTCCCGGCGGGCGTGGAAGGCCCGGGCGAGCTCCACCATGGCCGCGTTGGACGCTCCCTCGTCGGTGGCCCCGTGGTGCCAGCCGTCGATGTGGCCGCCGAAGAGGACGTAGGGGGCGTCGTCGGTGGGCCCCGGGATCCGGGCCACGGCCAGTCGCAGCGGCTTCCATCCCGTTTCCACCTCGGTGGAGAGGCGTACGGTCACCGGCCCCCGGGCCAGCCGGGCCCGGAGGGAGTCGGCGCCGCTCCTCTTCACCTCGGCCACCGGCAGCTCCGGCAGGCGATGGTAGCTCAGGAGCGAGGGCACGCCCCAGGTCGAGGTCACGATCAGCTCGTTGAGCCGCTCCTCGGGGTTGCCGAAGATCACGCCCGCAGCGCCGAGGCGCTCCAGGACCGCCACCGGCACGTTCCGCGGCTGGCCGGTGACCAGGACGATCTTCCCCTCCACGTCGGGAAGGACCTCCGCGGCCCCCGCCTCCAGGACCAGGCGCTCTCCCGTTCCCGGAATCAGCCCCGGGAGGTCGTCGAGGGCGCCCGCGTCCACCAGGGGGGCCTCGAGCCCGTCCACGGACGCCGAGAAGGAGACCGTGATCGCCTCGGGCGCCAGGCCGGCGCCCGGCACCTCGACCCGGGCCGACACCGGATCCGACGCGTAAGCCGGGAAGCGATGGACCTCCACGTCGATCCCGTCGCCCCGGAGGGTCTCGACGATGTGGTCGATGGCGGCGAACTCCCCCGGGCTGCCGGAGGGCCGCTCGTGCTGGACGATGGCCCGGGCCTGCTCGGCGAGGCCGTCGGCGGTCACCCGCTCCTGGATTGCCCGGGTCAGCTCGTCGGTCGAGCTCTGGGCGGCCAGCCGACCGGGAAGGAAGAGGAAGAGGGCGGCGAGGAAGGAAGCGGTCACGCGGGCGGGATGGAATCCCCCCGTCGACCAGGCGTGCTGAGAGCGCATGGCGTCTCCGGGTCGGGAAGCGTCGTTCCGGGACGGAGATCCGCCTCCGGAAAGGCAAGGTCGGGTCCGTCCGGAGATCGCGCCAGTCGCGCGTGGGGTGCCGCCGGGCGCCAGCGGGGGCCGGGTCCGCCGGTCAACCGCCGCTCGCCACCTCCACTTCCCGGAGAAGCTCCTCGACGTCCACGCCGTGGCGCCGGGCGGCTTCCCCGACAGCCAGGTTTCCACCACAGCACGTGTCGATTCCGTGGCGGGCGAAGACGGTTACGGCGGCTGGCACCCGCTGGACGACCTGATTCACGGTCAGATCCGGGGACACCGAGGCCTTGGAGGTAGAGCTCTTCATTCCTTTGACTCCGGTCGTACGAGGTTCGGACGCTTCTTGGTCAGGGGGCCGGGCACGTCGATGCCGACGGGCGAGCCCCCGATCGTCCGCCAGATGTTGAACACGAAGAGGGCGATCCCGACCCCGGAGAGGAGGGCTCCGGTCCGGAGCGTCCAGGCCCAGCTCCGGGCCGTGAAGGGGTCCAGGGCCCACGCCCCCACCATGAGCGCGAGGCCGGCGTTGGCCAGCCAGAGGTGGATCCGGGCCATGGAGCGGCTGCTCAGGGGTCGGCCGGCGAAGCGGGGCATGACGTGGTAGGCGACGCCGAAGATCATCATGCTGACGAAGCCCAGGAGGTTGGCGTGGACGTGGGCGGGCCGGTAGGCCAGAGCCTCGGCGGGCCAGAAGACCATGCCCAGGCCGAGGAGGCCCCCGACGGCGATCCAGAGCAGGCTCGAGCGGATGAAGTTCCGGACGAAGGATTCCACGTCAGATCCCCCGGGTCAGCATCACGGCCACGTAGACCAGGGCCAGCCCCAGGAGGGCGTTGATCCGTCCGAGCCACGACGCCCACTTCCGGGACCGGAGCGCCTCCGCGCTCCCGGGCTCCAGGCGGGTCGCCGACGGCCCCAGGACGAAGTCGTGGAAGGCCTGGAGGACCAGCATCGCGGTCACGAGCAGGAGCTTGGCCCCCAGGATCCTCCCGTAGGACGTCGAGACCCAGTAGTCGAGTCCCGTCCACACCCGGGCCGTCAGCAGCCCCCTGAAGTGCAGGTTCCCCACCCCGGTGGCCAGGAGGACCAGGATCGAGATCCACCCCACCCAGCGGAACTGCTCCCCGAGGGCCTGGAAGAGGCGCCTCCGGAGGTCCGGCGACTCGACCCGGCGGAGCACCGGGGCGCCGACCAGCGCGAAGAAGATCATTCCCCCCAGCCAGAGGATCGCCGCCAGGACGTGGACGAAGACGTTCAGGTGGTAGAAGCTCATGGTGCGTAGATCGCCCGGCCGGAACCGACGTCAGAACTTCTCACCCTTGGCCTCCCGGATGTGGCTGCCCACGGGCCGGATCCGGCCCCACATGGTCCAGAAATAGAGTCCGAGCCCTGCGAGCTGCCCCAGGCCCCCGGCCACCACGGCCCAGCCCAGGGCGGGGGCGTCCACCCAGGCCCGGGCCGCCTCCGTCACGAACCTGAGCGCGGTGGAGACGAGGAGGATCCAGTAGGCCGCCTCGGCCCGCTCGGGCGTGTATCTGGTGTCGTCCTTCGCGGGTCTCGGGAAGAGCCAGAGGGCGACCCCCAGGATCAGGAACATGACGAAGCCCACCAGGACCGCGTGGGCGTGGGCCGAGACCAGGTAGGGGTTCGGCCACCTCCCGCCGATCTCCCGGACCACGAGCATGTACGCGCCGAGGATCAGGCCGACCCCGAGAAAGGCGATGCCGGTCTTGATGAACCGGCGCACGAGCGTGTACACGGCGGCTCGTCAGGACGGTTCCGGAGCTTCCGTCGCCGACGCCCCGACCCGGGTCGGATCCTCCTGGGGGCTCGCGGCCAGGTCGGCCAGGGTGGTCTTCCGGAAGAAGGCCTGGAGCTTCGCCGCCACTTCCTTCCAGCGCCAGTGGGCGGCGCAGGGGTCCCGGTCGGAGCAGCGCATGCGGCCCAGGACGCAGCGTCCCTCTTCGTTCAAGAGCTCGGGCTGGAAGAGGAGGGCGATCTCCGAGAGGTTGATCTCCTCCGGCGGCCTCGCCAGCTCGAAGCCGCCCCGGGGGCCCCGGGTGGACGTGAGGAGGCCCTCCCGCCCCAGGGTGTGGAGAGTCTTGGAGAGATAGTTCCGCGGCACGTCCAGCCGCTCTGCGACGTCGTCGACCCGGACCGGGCCCCGGTCCGGGTGCCGGGCCAGCTCGACACAGGCCCGGAGCGCGTATTCGAGTGTCTGTGAGAACACGGGGCGTCCCTTCTTCGTCCCGCCGGGGGGGCGGTGATCGTCAATTTCATCACTTCCGTATGATATATGCCGATCGCTTCCGGGAGAAGGCCGACGAGCCCGCCGGCCTACAGGCGCCTTGCCAGGGCGACGAGCTCGTCCACCTTTCCGGTCGCGGCGAACGCGATCCTCCCGTCGGTCCCCAGGAGGTAGACCAGCGCCGGGTGGGTGATGTCGCCGGTCCGGGAATCGCGCTTCCGGGCGATCTGCCAGCCGTCGAGCACGGCCTGGACCCGCTCCACGTCGCCGCTCAGGACCCGGTCTCCCGCTTCCAGCTCCCACCGCTCCGCCAGCCGGGGGAGGCTGGAAGGGGTGTCCCGCCAGGGATCGAGGCTCACCACCACCAGGCGGGGGGAGACGTCGCCCTCCAGCCGGTCCCGGGCGTCGAGGACGTTGCGCACCACCAGCGGGCAGATCGTCTCGCAGTTGCCGAAGGCGAAGGTGACGAAGGTGGGCCGCCCCCTGAGGTCCTCCACCCGGACCGTCTCGCCCCGCTGGTCCAGCAGGCCCAGGGCCGGCGCCTCCCGATCCAGCCGGGGATAGGCATTCGGTGGGCGCTCCACGGCGGCGAGGTCCACGGAGGCCGCCCGCTCGGCCTTCGCGACCCGGACGGCGCTGGCTGTCAGGCCCACGATTGCCATGAATACCGTCCACCCCAGGACGAATCGACCCGGGACCGTGCGCCGGAGCGCGTCGATTCCCCCCTTCACGGCGCCGGGCCAGACCACGACCAGGAAGGCCACCATGCCCAGGGGCTGGCCGAAGAGGAGCATCCATCCCGATCGGTCCGGGAGCCCGGTCTCGGTCGCGTTGAAACAGACCGCCCGGGCCCGGGCCAGCCAGGCCGGGGTCTCCCCCGGCACCGGCCAGAGGGCCAGGGCCCACCACGCCGCGGTGATCACGAGGATCAGCCCGAGGGCGCCCAGGGCCCACGCCTCCCCCGGCTCGAGGGTCGCCCGTCGTCGATCGTGCGTCATCGCCCCTCGCCTCAGCCGACCTGCCAGACGAAGGAGAGGAGCTTCCAGTTGGCGAAGTAGTACGTCACGAACGCCGCCAGGAAGACGAAGACCAGGACCATGGTGCCGGGCACCGGTCCGATGGACCACGGCCGGTCCGGCTCCTCGTCGGTCTCGGGGATTTCCTCCCAGGGCCGATTCAGCACGCCCGGGGGAATGCTCGCGGCGTGGGCCTCCTCCTCGCCGGCCGGCAGGGGCTTGCCGAAGAAGACCGACCAGACGGTCACCAGGATGTAGATCCCGCCGCCCACGATGCCCAGCAGCCCGCCGATCGCCATGACCCCCACGATCAGGTCCACCGCCGGCGAGTACTGGACGTCGAAGGGCGCGCCGGAGAAGGTCACGTCCCAGTGGCGGCGCGGGATGCCGAAGGTGCCCGCAAAGGTCATGGCCAGGCTGAAGACCAGCATTCCCCCGGCGAAGAGGTAGGGCTGGATCTTCGCCAGCGGGTAGAAGGCCACCTGCTTCCGGAAGATCAGGGGGATCACGTAGTAGGTGACCCCCATGAAGGCCATCGCCGTTCCGCTCACGACCGTGGCGTGGAAGTGGCCCGGGATCCGGAGCGTGTTGTGGGCGATGATGTTGATCTGCTCGGTGCCGAAGGTGACCCCGGTGATTCCGCCCACGAAGCCGAAGACCACGACGCTGAAGACCAGGGAGCTGAAGCCCGGGTCGTCCCACGGCGCCTTGCGGAGCCAGCCGAAGACGCCCTGGGTGGCGCCCCGAAGCCGCTGCCCCAGCTCCACGCCGGCCGGAACCGTGAAGCCGTGAATCATGCTGGCCAGCACGGCCATGTACATGAAGTAGCTCGTGTTCCAGACCTTCCACGCGGCGCCGAAGCCCGGGTCCACCAGGAGGTGGTGGGCCGACGCCATGCTGATGAAGAGGATGTAGAGCACGAAGGCCGTCCGGCTGATCTTCTCGTTCAGGACCACCGCGCCCACGGTGAACGCGCCCAGCAGATACCAGATCGAGACCATGGCGGCGACGTTGATCTGCTGGGAGGAGTGGCCCAGGCCCCACCAGACCATCCGGTAGACCTGGGGATCCACGTCCATCATCCCCATGGACCAGAAGTAGGTGGGGATGTAGATGGCGGCGCCGTGGACCAGGGTGATCACGGCGATGATCGCCGCCGTGATGGCCCCGAATGTGACGAGCGGCACCGACCCTTCGTACGTCTTCTCCTTCTTCGCGATCACCAGGCTGCCGAAGAAGATGCCCACCGTGACCAGGGCGCCGACCGCGAAGAGGATCACGCCCAGGTAGAAGGCCGGATGGGCCCTGAGCGGCACGTAGGAGGTGAAGAGGACGTCGGCCTTTCCGGTCCACATGGTCCACTCGACCATGAGCGTTCCCGCCACCATGAGGCCCAGTGCGGTCCATCCGGTCTTGATGGCCGGGACCCGGGAGTTGAGCAGCACGGGCCCCGCGAAGTAGAGGATCGCCATCTCGAAGAAGATGATGAAGAAGATCAGCATGTTCATGCCGTGCACCGTCAGGATCCGGTAGAACCAGACGGCGTCCAGGAGGTGCACGGCCTGCCACCGGGTCAGGAGGACCAGGAGCGCCGCGATGCCCCCGATCAGGAGCGCCACGGTGGCGCAGACGGCGTGGGCCTTGATCAGCCGGTCGGCGGACTTGTGGACCCGGAGTCCCGTGGTCGGGCAGGTCCGGAAGAGGGAGCCGATCCCCGAGGAAGAGCTCCCGGCGGAAGCGGGGGTGCTGGTCGTGCTCATCGGTCACCTCCTTCGGCGGGATCGTACACCACGACTTTGCCCACCATCAGGTGGTGACCCACCCCGCAGAATTCGTTGCAGACGATGCGGTAGTCACCGGTCTCGGTGGGGGTGATCTTCAGGCCGTAGTCGTAGCCCGGCACCACCTGGAAGTTGACGTTGAAGGGATAGAGGTTGAATCCGTGGTTCACGTCCACCGAGGAGAGGTGGAACGTGTACTCGGCGTCCTTCTGGAGACGGAGGATCGGCACCCACGCCCACATCCGTCCCATGAGGTAGACGTGGCTCCCCGGCGGCGGCTCCACCACCGGGATGTTGTTCTCCTCCCCGACCCGGTACTCCTCGATGAACTCCATCGTCCGGGCCCGAAAGGCGTCCGGCTCCACCCTGTGGCGGATGCCGGTGGGGTTCTGCCCGCCCTTGAGGTGCCAGATGGGCATCATGGCGAAGAGGACCATGCACCAGCCGAAGGCGATGGCGATCCAGACCTTCTCGGACTTGTGGGCCGGCTTCCACCAGACGCCCTTCGGCGATTCGATTCCGGTCTTGAACATGTCTCGTTTCTCCGGGCGTCTAGGGTAGTGGCGCCTGCGGGAGCGTCAGGATCTCCCAGAGGCCCCACCCCGTGAAGCAGACCAGCATGATCAGGAGCCCCAGGACCAGCAGCAGGAACGGTCGGTCGTAGAAGCGCTGGCCCCAGGGAATCTCCTCGGGGTCGGGCGTCGCGGCCCGCGGCCGGCCCTCGTCGGCCGGCACGTCGGGTGGACGGTCTTCATTCGCCATGGTCAGCTCCTCCCGCGCTCGGGCGGTTCGCTCGATGGTTCACGATCGGTTTCCCTCGGTCTCCGGCGCCGGAGCCGGCGTCCGGTTGCCGGTCCGGTTCTTTCCCGCACTCGCCCTCGCCGGCCAGGTCCGTCAGGGTCGTGGTCTGGAAGAAGCCCTTCATCCGGCCGGCGATCTCCTTCCAGCGCCAGTGCGCCGCACAGGCCGTCCGGTCGCTGCAGAGGTTCTGGCCCAGGATGCAGCGACCTTCGTCCCGGAGGAGGTCGGGCTCGAAGAGCTCGACGATCCGAGCCAGGACCAGCTCGTCGGGCGAGACGGCCAGCTCGAAGCCGCCTCCCGGGCCCCGGGTCGAGAGGACGATCTCGTCCCGGCTCAGGGCGTGAAGGATCTTCGAGAGGTAGTTCCGGGGAACGCCCAGCGCCTCCGAGATGTCGTTCGCCCGGACGGGTCCCTCCGCGTACCGGCGCGCCAGCTCCAGGCAGGCCCGCAGAGCGTATTCGGAGGTCTGTGAGATCATGGGGCTCGTCCCGGGGGCTCGGCCTGCCGGGCGGTCACCGGGTGGCCGCATCCCCCTGGCGTCGGGTCGGACGGTCCATCGGCCGTCCCGGTCTTAACTTGTTTTAATCATGATGATATGATAAATAGAGGGACGCAAGGGGTTTCTCGTCGGAGGAGCCCGAACACGCGCTCCGGTCGCAGCCGGCGTTCGGAGGCGGCGGAGCGTGAGCCACGAGGGCACGGGATGGAACCGAGGGTGAACGGGCGAGATGGACGACGCTGACCGCGGAACGGGGGCGGCCCGACCTGGCTCCGCCGCCGGCGGAGGGGGCCGGGCGCGCGGGTGGGCCCGAGGTCTTCTGGAGAGGGCCGACGGCCTCTTCAACCGGCTCTTCGGGGACCGGCTGAACCCGCTCTACCACACCGGGGCCGTGGTCGTGGCCCTCCTGATCGTGCTCCTGGTCACGGGGGTCTACCTCCTCTTCTACTACCGGATCGGCGCCCCCTACGAGTCCGTGGCCCGGATCACCGACCAGACGTGGACGGGGCGGTGGATCCGGACCCTCCACCGCTACGCGTCGGACGCGGCGATCGTGGCGATCGCCGTCCACGCCCTGCGCATGTGGGTCCAGGGGCGGAGCTGGGGTCCCCGGGCCCTGGCCTGGGTCTCGGGGCTCGTGCTGACCGGGGTCTTCCTCCTCTGCGGCTGGACCGGGCTGGTCATGATCTGGGACGTCCCGGCGCAGGTCCTGGCGGTGGAGGGGGCCCGCTTCCTGGACGTGCTCCCGATCTTCTCCGAGCCGATCGGGCGGACCTTCGTCGGGGAGCGGGCGATCCCGGGCGCCTTCTTCTTCATGAATCTCTTCGCCCACATCGCCGTGCCCGTGGGCCTCTTGCTCATCCTCTGGATCCACGTCTCCCGGGTGGCCCGGCCCGCGCTCCTGCCGCCGAAGCCCCTGACGTGGGGGCTGGTGGCGATCCTGACGGCGGGCTCGATCCTCTGGCCCGTCGGCATGGCCGATCCGGCGGCCCTCCTCGAGCTCCCGGGCCGGGTGCCCCTGGACTGGTTCTACGCCTTCTGGCTCCCGGTGACCCGGGAGCTGCCGGCCTGGGCGGTCTGGGTCGGGGGAGGCGCGCTGACGGCCGCCCTGGTCCTGGTGCCCGTCTGGAGCCGGCCCCGGGAGGAGGAGCGGCCCCCGCCCTCCGTGGTGAACGAGCGCCTCTGCACCGGCTGCGAGCAGTGCGCCCTGGACTGCCCCTACGAGGCGATCACCATGGTCACCCGGGACGACGGCCGGGCCGAGCTGGTGGCTCGGGTGAATCCGGATCTCTGCGTGAGCTGCGGCATCTGCGCCGGCTCCTGCGCCCCCATGGGCGTCGGACCCGCGGGCCGGACCGGCCGGGATCAGCTCGCCCGGGTCCGGGCGTTCCTGGACCGGGAGGAGCCGGGCTCCCGGGACGTGATCCTGGCCGTCTGCTACCGGGGTGCGGGTGGGATCGGGGCGATGTCCCGCTTCCACGACGCTCCGGTCTGGACCGTGGACTGCGTCGGGAGCCTCCATACGTCGGTGATCGAGTTCATGGTCCGCTCCGGCGCCGGCGGGGTCCTGGTGGTCTCGTGTCCGCCCCGGGACTGCTGGAACCGGGAGGGGGCGAAGTGGCTGGAGGAGCGGATGTACCACGACCGGGAGGCCGAGCTCCAGGAGCGGGTGGACCGGGCCCGGGTGGAGCTGGTCCACGCCGACGTGGCCGAGCGCGACAGGGTGGTGGCCGCGCTGGACGCCTTCCGGGAGCGGATCCGCTCGGTGGAGGAGGCCGAGGCCGAGGAGGACCCGGCGCTGGACACCGAGTGCGAGGTCCCGGATACCGGCGAGAAGGCGGAAGCCGAGGTGGTGCCGTGAAGGAGCGTCTCTGGCGGGGCCTGGGTGCGGTCGTGGTCGTCGTCTCCTTTCTGACCCTGGGAGGCCTGACCCGCCTTCCGTACCGGGTCAACGGCGAAGAGGAGGCCCGGGTGCGGCTCACCTGGCGGATCCGGGGCGAGCAGACCGGCGGCTGCCGGACGCCGACGGCCGGAGAGCTCGAGCGCCTGCCTCCGCACATGCGGAATCCCGACGCCTGCGTCGGCCCGGTGCCCCCCTTCCACCTGGAGGTCGCCGTGGACGGCCGGACGGTGGTGGGCGACACGATCCGACCCGCCGGCGCCCGGGGCGACCGACCCGTCTACGTCTTCCGGGACGTGGCGGTCTCGCCGGGAACGCACCGGATCCGGGTCCGCTTCGAGCAGGAGGAGGCGCCCGGAGCCGGCCGGGAGGACGACGACCGGCCGGAGCCGGTGCGCCTGGGGCTGGAGCGGGAGCTTCGGCTCGAGGCCCGGGACGTGGTCCTGGTGACCCTGGACCCCGAGCGCATGGAGCTGGTGGTTCGGCGGGAGCCGCCGGACGGCGCGTAGCCACGAACCGACACGGACATTCAGAGCGGAGGATTCGCGAACGATGCACGGGACGCTGGCCATCCTTCACGTCCTTCTGCTCGGGGCGGCCGCGATCGCCGAAGCCCTGGGGACCCCGGGAGGACGCCCGGCCGCCCGGCGCTGGGCCCGGGGACTCCTGGCCGCCGGCGTGGTGGCGGCGCTCCTGACGGCCTTCACCGGTCTCGACGCCCGGAAGAGCTTGCCCGGAGAGGGCAACCCGGCGATGGCCGGCGTGGACCACCACGTGCTCTGGGCCATCGTGCTCCTGGTGCCCGTGGTGGGAGCCACGGTCCTCAGGCTGAGGATGAGCGAGCGCGACCTGAAGCGTCGACCCTGGCTCGCCCCGGTCCTCGTCGGGGTGGCCATGATCTTCGCCGCGACGATCCTGTGGATGGGAGCACACATCCGATGAGCCCCGCGCACCGCGACGCCCCGGCGCTCCGCCGCGAGATGCCGAGGCTGGACTTCGACGAGGCGCCCTTCCTGGTCATCTGGGAGACGACCCGGGCGTGCGACCTGGCCTGCCTCCACTGCCGGGCAGAGGCGAAGACGTGCCGCGATCCGGGCGAGCTCTCCACCCTCGAGGCCATGTCCCTGATGAACCGGGTCCGCTGCTTCGGCCGGCCGCTCTTCGTGCTCACGGGCGGCGACCCCATGAAGCGGCCCGACCTCTTCGAGGTGGTCCGCCACGGGGCCCGCATCGGCCTCCGGATGGGCATGACCCCGTCGGGGACTCCGCTCATGACCGGCGACGCCATCCGGCGCCTCCGGGACGAGGGCTTGAGCCGGCTGGCGGTGAGCCTCGACGGCTCGTCGGCCGCCATCCACGACCGCTTCCGGGGGGTGGAGGGCTCCCACGACTGGACCCTGGGGATCCTGGAGGCCGCCCGGGAGGCCGGCCTCTCGACCCAGGTGAATACCACGGTGACCCGTCACAACCTGGACGACTTCGAGCGGCTCATCGAGCTCATGGAGGCGCTGGACATCGCCCTCTGGTCGGTCTTCTTCCTCGTGCCTACGGGCCGGGGTCGTCCCCGGGACGTGGCGAGCCCCGAGGCCTTCGAGGAGGTCTTCCACCGGATGT